>JAPLJS010000099.1 GCA_026388545.1 Deltaproteobacteria bacterium | reverse complement strand
CAACATGCTTTTCTTTCACGGCAACGGCGAGATCGTGGCCGATTATAATGATATGGCTGTTTTATATACAGATATTGGTATAAATTTCATTCCTGTCGATTATCGCGGCTATGGCCTCTCTACCGGCAGGCCAACGGTCACAGCTATAATGCGTGACTGTCATGTGATATTTGATTACGTAAAAAAATGGCTCCGGGAAAAACAATACACCGGTCCGTTTATACTAATGGGGAGATCGCTTGGCAGCGCTTCAGCTTTAGAACTGGCGTTTCATTATAAAGACGATATCGACGGACTCATTATTGAAAGCGGCTTTGCTTATGCCGGTCCGCTACTTCTACTCCTGGGAATTAATATGGAAGCGATAGGTGTCAGTGAAGAACAGGGTTTTTGTAACGTAGATAAGATCCGTGGATTTGATAGACCTACACTCATTATTCATGCAGAATATGATCATATTATATCTTTTTCAGAGGGGAGACTTCTGTTTGAGAACTCTCCATCTCATGATAAAAGATTCCTGAAAGTCCCAGGAGCAAATCACAATGATATTTTTTTCCATGGAATGTCGGCGTATTTGGAATCCGTAAAATGGCTGTTGGACAAGTGTGGTGATGCTCAGGCGAAGTGAAATATTAATGTTTTTCTATTGACAAAACAGTTGAATTTGATATAGGGAACAACCAGTATATGAGCGGGCGTAACTCAGTGGTAGAGTGCCACCTTGCCAAGGTGGACGTCGACGGTTCAAATCCGTTCGCCCGCTCCATTTTTTTTGGCGGCATAGCCAAGTGGTTAAGGCAGCGGTCTGCAAAACCGTTATTCATCGGTTCGAATCCGATTGCCGCCTCCAAAAGCATATAAGGAGTTCACCGGAAAAGGTGTTCTCCTTTTTTTATGCGAACAACACAAAAGTGTGAAAACAGTTTAAGACCAATCATATTTCATTCATCAATATTACAGAATTAATGACAGGCGGGACTCCTGTCCTACCGTAGGGTAGGTTGGGCGTCTCGCCCGACATCTATCAGTAGTTATATAAATTCATTGGTAAAAATGATAAAAAAAATATTGAACAGGTGCGAAAGGTGTGATATGTTCGAACCCAAGCTACATTACCCAATGATGCAAAGAATGACCTCAGAGGTGTGTATATGATTATCGTAAAGGGGAAAACATATTATACTATTGTCGATGCATCGGAACGATTAGGCGTTTCGGCTAAAACGATCAGGGATTATATTCACAAGGGGATCATTCCGGAACCTCCGGAGATCAAGTACGGTGTGAGGATTTTGAAACATTTTCCTGTTGAATATATGGATCTGGCTAAACTTCATTTAGATAATTACCGAAACAGCAAGAATGAGAAAAGACAGTAAGATAGTGACCGGCCCTGTACTATGATACGATCTGCAGGGGGATCGAAAAACAAAGAGGAGTTCTGCGTTGTCCCGCTTAAAAGAGATTACTTCTACAGAAAGACTTCTTGATATCATTCGTCATAAAAAGAATGATATTAATGAGTCTGCAGATAAATCGAAAATTGATCCGCCGAAAAAAGGATTTAAATCCACTGCATCAAAAATGATTTCTGTTCAGAAATCAGTAACTATTGGTATCGATATTGGTCATAAATACCTGAGGTTGGTAAAAACGGCAAGATTGGCCGATAACCGGTGGGAATTGCTCAATTACAAGAGCGTGCCGTTCACCCATACAACCACTATAAAATCACCGGAATATATCAATTTTCTAAAATCCGAAATTAACGAATTTTGCGGTAACTGTAGAAATGCGAATCTATGGGCCATTATGTCTGCGGCAAAGGTGAATGTACGCCATATCCATATACCGAAGGTAGCAAAAAAACAGATCGAGAACGCTGTTTATTGGACAATTAAAAAAGAAACACCTTTTGATGAGAAAGATACAATATTCGATTTTGAAATTCAGGGAGAAGTTACCGAACAGGGCATAAGCAAATGGCTGACTATGGTTTATACGGCGCCAAGGGAGGAAGTCGAGGAGATAAAAGGCATGTTCTCCCAAATGGGGTTGCCGTTGACCGGCATATCAATTACGCCGTTCGCAATCCAGAACATCTTCAAAACCGGATGGATTCCACAAGCCGATGAAAGTACGGTTGCGGGTCTTTTTATCGGAAATGATTTTTCCCGAATTGATATCTATGCCAAGGGGAAGCTTATTATGACCCGGGGTATTAAAGCGGGAATAAACAGCATGGTTGAATCATTACTGGAAAAGCTTACAGGACCATGGCAAGGCATATCGGAAATGGGAGGAAAGAGGCCACAAATAAACGTGGAACAGGCGAGGAAGATTCTCTTCAGCCTCAGTCCTGATTCCCCGCCCCTAACGCAGGAGGACGCCGGCTTTGAGCTTACAGAAGAAGAAAAATTTGAGACCGTTTTACCAGCCTTAGAAAGGGTGATCAGGCAGGTAGAGAGAACTTTCGAATATTATTCGGCTATTCTTAATTATGATAGAGTCGCCAAAATTCACGTATCGAGTGCAATGAATTTTTCAAGGCACATCATAGAATATATAGGTAATCAACTCGGTATTGAAAGTGATGTGCCGGATCCTCTCACCTATCAAATGCCTGGCAAAACCAAGAGCATAGAAGAAACTTCTGTTTCTGAAAGACTTGCTCTTATTCCGGCCCTGGGGCTTGCGCTTTCCGATAATGCTTATACGCCCAATCTGTTATTTACATTTAAAGACAAGGAAAAGGCAGCTAACATCGTCCGTGCAAATCGTATCATTTTTATAGTATTTATTGTTGCTGTATTCATTTCTTCGGGATTTTTTCTCTATCAGATTCAAGACGCCGGTCAGAAAGAAGCCATAATAGCCGGACTCGAGAAACAGGTATCGCAGTACAGTCCTCGTGTCGATCAGAATTTGATATCCCAGATGGTCGCAAGCTCCGGAAAGCAGCAGCAAATGTCTAAGGTGTACAGTGATAGGTATCTTGGAATGGCCGTTATCAGTGAATTGTCGTTACTGACCCCGGCAAATATTCGTCTCATTAATCTTAAAACTCATCTTCTGGGAGCTGTTCCCTCCGGAAAGGAGCCCGCAACGGATTCTAAAAAGGAAGCGGTAAAGGAAGAATTAAAAAACGTGGTGGTTGAGGGGCTTGTTTTTGGCGATAGACGGAATCTTGAATCAACGCTTGCCGGATATATCATGAAGTTGGAAGCATCACCAATGTTCCGTCAGATCAGTGTGCAGAAGAACAGCATCGAACCTTTTAAGAAAAGCGAAGTCCTTCGCTTTGTTATCGATATGAAGATAGGTTAGAATCCTCTCATGGGAAAAATATACGCAATAATTCCAAAGCGCAGTTTACTCTATTCATTGATATGCCTGTCGGGTGTGTTGCTTATTGTATTTGCCGGAATCGTTCCGAACCAGTTTTCTTTAGCGCGTTTAGATCAGAAGATCAAAAGTATTCAATTTCAGATCGAGGAACAAAAAAGCCTTTACCCTATTTATCAAGTGTTGCAGAAGAAGTCTCAGACAAGGGATGCGAAGGTTTTACCCGCACCTGCAAGGAGCCCACTTCCACGAACACAGCTGGATACAATTCCATCAACTTTCAGGCAGATAGCACAAAAAGCCAATATCGATACAGTTTCGGTTTCTCCAAACCTGAATTCCTTAGGAAATGAGCCCAGATTTCTTCTTGTTGATACAGTTGTCAGGTGTGATTTCTTAAATTTCCGCAAATTTCTCATCGGTATTGGTGAAGTACCCTATCTGGAGCGTATTGAAGAAATTCAGATTCAGCAAAACGAGGATACAATGGAATTTAAAATGAAGATTTGGCTGGCGCTTGGTTAAGAACAAGGTTCAAGGGGCAAGGTTCAAGGAAGAAGGTTCAAGGGGCAAGGAAGAGTGAATAAGGATCAGGGATTAAAATGCCAAAACTGACAAAACAGCAAATCATTATACTTTCCGTGATGGTTGTCGCCGTACTGTATGCTGCTTATGACTTCTTTATCGCGCCGCGAACAAAATCGGCCGTGATTGATATAGGGAAAAAGTCTATGGAATTAGAAACATTCATCAATAATATTACAGCGAGCATGCCGAAAGGATCGCTCTCTGCTGCTGATGCCTATATAGTCAGCCGTGCTGAAGCCCAATGGACGAAGGACCCGTTTTATGACAAAAAATCGTTCAGGGAATGGGTGAAGCTTAAAGAACCGGCTAAAGCCGGCAGCGGAACATCGCAAAAAATGAGTTTTATTTATTCCGGTTATCTGAAAGTTAGCAATAAAAAGGTCGCTATCATTAATGGCGTCGAGTATGAATCCGGTGATCCTTTAGAAATCGAGGGATATGTCCTGAAAAATATTTATCAGGGCAAAGTCGTAATTATCAATGAAAAGAGTGGGGCAAAATTTGATGTTCCTTTGCAGGAATAACGTACATGTGGAAGGGGGGATTGACCTTGGCTGATAGACACCATCGGAAAAGAATTAGCTGGCTGATCGTTGTCTTTTTAATGGGAGTGCTCATAATGGGTTGTGCCGGCGATAAATCAGTAAAGAAGGATCCTTTCTTTGAGAAATGGGATAAAATGGCGAAGACAAACACGGGACAATCGCCGGCGCCGATACCAAAGACAATGAGTATGCTGGAAGTTGAACAAAAAGGAGAATCTGATTCACCGGGGGGAAGGGTGGTAAAACCTGCAAGGCGCCTTCCTACAGGGAACATAAGCCTGAAAATGCGCCAGGCTGATGTAAAGGCGGTTCTCCGGTCTCTTGCCCGGATTGAGGGACAGAACATACTGGTCAAGAATGAGGTTAAAGGGGATGTTACCGTTGATTTCAAGAACGTTCCATGGGATCAGGCATTCAATAGTATCCTGCGTAACCAGGGCTTGAATTATGCCTGGGAGGGCGACATTATTCGCGTTATGACGTCGGATGATATAGAGCAGGATCTGAAGAGAAAAACCCAGGAGAGGGGCATTAAACAGATGGAACCGCCGCTGACCCGTGTGATCAGCATCAGTTATGCCGATGCTAAGGGGCTCAAGGATAATCTTCAGGAATTTCTGACGAAAGATAAGGACGGCAAGCCATATGGATCAATAAGAGTGGATGAGCACAGCAACTCCCTGATCATTCATGCAATAAGGGATGATTTACTGAGAATGATTCCTGTTATTGAGAGGCTCGATAAACCGACGCCGCAGATTTTGATTAAGGCGAACATTGTGGAAACAACTAAAGATACTGCCCGTGATCTCGGCATCCAGTGGGGTGGTATGTACAATCCCCGGCTGGGCGACCACAATCTGTGGGTAACACCGGGAGGAACGACACAAGTTCCAACTGGAAGCACGTCAATAATAAATCCGATATCAGGTGCTGGTTATTATACCCCCACTTATGGTTCTCCCGGTCTGAGCGGTCAGGGGTTTGGTGTAAATTTTCCTGCAACCATGTCGGCATCTGCCGCGGGGACTCTTGGTCTCATGTTCGGAACCCTTGGGGGGAATATTCTTGAGATGCAACTGAATGCATTACAAAAAGACGGGAAATTGAACATATTATCCAGTCCGTCTATCACTACCCTTGATAATCAAAAGGCCTTTACGGAAAATGGTGAAAAAATTCCTTATGTGACGCTTGATACTACGATTACTCCTCCTACGAAAACGGTGAAATTCGAGATTGCCGTCCTCAGGCTGGAAATCAAACCCCATGTGATCGACGGGAAAAATCTCAAAATGGAGATAAAGGTGGTTAAAGATGAAGTCGATATGACAAGGCAGGTCGAGGGGAACCCCTTTATTATCAAGAAGCAAACAGAAACATCGCTTATTGTAAGAGATGGTGAAACAATTGTGATTTCGGGACTGACCAAGCAGAAAAGTCAGGATTCTGAAAGCGGTATCCCCGGATTTAAAGATATCCCCGTGCTGGGATGGCTATTCAAGGGAACGGGGAAAAGAGAATCTATGGAAGAGGTTCTGATATTCATCACGCCGACAATATTGCCTGTCCAGAAAGTAGCCGCAGTGCCGGAAGGATCGGATAAGAAATCAGAAAAAGCTCCTGAAACGGGAAAGTGAAGGGGCAGAGATTAATTAGGAAATGGATTATTTCAGGATTTTAAATCTAAAAAAGGAGCCCTTTTCCAACTCGCCGGAGCCGGAGTTTTTTTTTCAATCTGTCAAGCATGTAGGTTGTCTGCAAAAGGTTGAACTTGCCGTTCGTCTCCGCCGGGGGTTAAGTGTAGTGGTTGGTGATGTTGGAACGGGGAAAACTACCCTCTGCCGGCAGTTAATCCTTAAATTTGCCTCGTCGGAGGAAGACAGAAACCAGATTGAAACCCACCTTCTCCTGGATCCTTCTTTTACAAATCCTCTTGAATTTTTATCAACAGTGGCAATGACTTTTGGAGTATCCGATGCCGGCGCCAATGTCAGCGAATGGCAACTAAAAGAAAATATAAAAAATTATCTCTTCAGCAAGGGTGTTGATGAGGGGAAGATAGTTGTTCTCATTATTGATGAGGGGCAAAAACTACCGGATTTCTGCCTTGAGATACTGCGTGAGTTTCTCAATTACGAAACAAACGAGTATAAATTACTCCAGATAGTTATTTTTGCCCAACGTGAATTTGATCAGATCTTTAAAAGACATAAAAATTTCGCCGACAGGGTCAACTTCTACTACCTCTTAGAGCCTCTTAATTTTCGGGAGACTCAGGGTATGGTGAACTTCCGTATAGCGAAGGCCAGCGATACGGACAATGCCCCCTCACTATTTACCTATCCCGGACTATGGGCCTTATATCTGGCGACGAGCGGTTATCCAAGAAAGGTTGTGACACTTTGTCATCAAATAATCCTGGCGTTAATCATCCAGAATAAATCGAAGGCAGGATGGTTTCTCGTTCGCTCCTGTGCACATCGGGTACCTGCTGTTAAACGGGGAAGCTTAAAATGGGTGACAGTAACGGCACTGGTAATTTTTTTTGTTATTGCGGCTGTTGCAGGATTTTACCCTGAGCTGATACTGGAAAACAAATCCGGGAGTGAGCCGGCGGGCATTATGAAAACTCAGGAAATTGTTGTACCGGTGCAAAGTGTTGTGAGTGACCCAGCTCAAAGTGCGAAAACACCCGTAACGGAAGCAGCAGCAAAAACCCCAAATATTACGCCGCAGGTGAATAAAACAATGCCCGACCTTCTGGGAAAGATGAAGTTAAAAAAAGGGAGAACCGTGTGGCGGATGCTTAATGACTTTTATGGAGATTTCGACGCAGGGCAGCTTAAAGCGGTTGCCCTTGCCAATCCGCATATTAAAAACCTCAATCGCGTGAAGGCTGGTGAGGCAATCAAACTCCCGGCTATTCAAGCTAAGTCAGATCCCTTTCCCCAGGGGAAATATTGGGTAAAGCTAGCAAATAGCCCTAATGTTGACGAGATATATGAATTATACAAAAATTATGAATCCACATTACCCTCCCTAAAATTCCTTCCATACTGGAATGTCGGTGAGGGGCTGGTATTTGCAATATTTTTGAAGGATGGCTATGATGATACGGAATCAGCCCTAAATGTGGTAAAAAATATACCGCAGAAACTTTCGTCAAATACGAAAGTTTTCACAAAATTGGATAAAGATACGATATTTTTTACAAGATAGGGAAGAATTAGGGGACAGGGGTCCCTAACCCCTGTCCCCTATAATTAGGAGGAACATGATAGTCAAAAAGAAACTAGGTCAGATGCTTGTTGATGAGAATATGCTGACAGAAGAACAGCTTAACAAGGCTCTTACCGATCAGGAGAAGGCCGGCCTGAAACTTGGGCAGTATCTTGTTCGTCGGGGGATCATAACGGAGCAACAGATTGTCGATGTATTAGGCCGGCAGTTGAGACTCAGAAAATATCACCCGGATATGTTTCCCTTTGATGTTGAACTCTCAAAGGCAATATCTATAGAAGTTGCTCAGAAGCACCAGGTTGCACCGTTACGGAAAAGGGGCCGTCTTTTGACAATTGCAATGATGGATCCTCTGGACATCAATGCACTGGACTTCATAGAGACGCTGACGAATTGTGAGGTGGAAGCCGTAGTATGCACAGAACGTGAACTGAATCAGTTGATAAGCAGTCTCTATGGTATTCAATCGGGCCTCGGTAGTGTCCTGGAGAGTATGGAGATTGAAGCCCAGCCTTTTAAGGAAAAGGATGAGGACGATACTGCAGACATTCAGTTAGCCTCGCTTCAGAATATGGCCGGTGAGGCGCCTATTATCAGGCTCGTTAATTCTATTTTTGCTCAGGCCGTTCGCGAAGGGGCCAGTGATATCCATATCAGTCCACAGAAGAACACTATACAGGTTCGATTCCGGATAGATGGCAAGCTCCATGAGGTGCCATCCCCCCCTAAAGCCCTGTTTTTACCAATTATCGCCAGGATAAAGATACTTTCCAACATGGATATTACGGTAACAAGAATGCCGCAGGATGGAAGATTTACCCTCAGAATGGAAAAGAAAGAAATAAATGTCCGTGTATCTTCCATACCGACCATTTATGGAGAGAATGTTGTCTTGCGCCTTCTGGATACGAGCGCCGGTGTTTATTCCCTGGATCGGCTCGGAATGGTCAAGTCGGATAGTGAAAGGCTCAGATCTATCATACAAAAACCCTATGGGATGATCTTAAGTACCGGACCGACCGGATCGGGAAAAAGTACAAGCATTTATGCCGTCTTGAATGAACTTAATCGGCCGGACAGCAATATAATGACCCTTGAAGATCCTGTTGAATATCGGATCGATAATATCAGGCAGATTCAACTTAACCGGAAAGCGGGAATGACTTTTGCCAGTGGTCTCAGATCCATACTTCGTCAGGATCCCGATATTATTATGGTAGGTGAAATCCGTGATGCCGAGACAGCCGCTATTGCAGTACAGGCGGCGCAGACGGGTCATAGAGTATTGAGCACCGTACATACCAATGATGCCGTAGGTGCCATAACAAGGTTTATTGATATGGGGATTGAACCCTTTCTCTTGGCTTCGACGCTTCTGGCATGTATTGCCCAACGATTAGTCCGGACCGTATGCCCTTATTGTAGAGAACCCTATAATCCACCAGAAAAGATACTTGCCTCATGGGGCCTTGAAAATTGGGATTTTGCAAATTTTCAGCGCGGCAGAGGGTGCAATCAATGTTTGAATACCGGTTATAAGGGACGAACAGGTTTATTTGAAGTTCTTGTTAACGATGAGATGATTCAGGATTTAATCATGAAGAAAAAGTCTGCTCATGAAATCACACGTAAAGCTATTGATGCGGGTAACTTGAAAACCCTGAAATATGATGCCGGCAACAAGGTACTCAGGGGGATTACCACCCTTGAGGAAGCGGGCTCAGCAGTAATGATGTGAATCAGGGATCAGCAATTATGCCTAATTATACATTTCGAGCCATAAATGAAAATGGGGCAGTCATAACCGGCGATATCGAGGCGGAGTCACCCGATAAGGCCTCAAGTATGTTGGCTGAGAGGGGATATATCCCTACGAAGGTGAAAGAACAGGGGTACGGTATTAGTTCTCTCCGATGGTCAAGGATTCTCCGGAAAATGAACCCTGTGAAGATTACGGATCTGATCCTTTTTACGAAGCAGTTTCGCTCACTGTTTAAGGCGGGCGTGCCAATAGTCAGGTCTCTTCAGGTGTTGCAGGCGCAAACGCAGGATCGTGTTTTAAAAGAAGCCATCGGTTCTATGTTGCAGAGCATCAATCAGGGGTTTACCCTCACTGCAGCCATGGAAAAACACGACACAATCTTCTCGCCGCTTTACTGCAGCATGATAAGGGCCGGTGAGATGAGTGGTTCCGTCCCGGAGTCTCTCGAACGCCTGATCTATATCATTGAACATGAGTCAAGGATAAAATCTGATATAAAATCAGCCTTGCAGTATCCAATGATTGTGACGATAGCCCTTGTCGCCGCCTTCTTTGTTCTCCTGACGTTTGTCGTTCCACAATTTGTTGAGATGTTTTCCAAGGCGGGCATTGTTCTTCCCCTGCCGACAAAGATAGCTATGATGCTTTATCAGTTTTTATCAAGCTATTGGTATCTTTTACTCGGTGGCGTTATTGCGCTCTTCGTCGGGCTGAAAAGCTATTTAAAGACAGAGCAGGGACACTATGTAAAAGATACGATTATCCTCCGCCTGCCCATTCTTGGTCCTTTGTTCGTGAAGGCTGCCATGTCCCGCTTTGCCAGTATCTTTGGTATTTTACAGTCGAGCGGTGTACCCGTTATGACTTCCATGAAAATTTTATCCGACGTTATCGGCAATAAGGCCATCTCCCGTGAATTTGATCGCGTCAGGGAGCAGATTCAGGAGGGACGTGGTATTGCTGCCCCTCTCGGTGCGGCAAAATATTTCCCTCCCATGGTTGTCGATATGGTTGCCATAGGGGAAGAAACGGGAAATATTGAAGATATGCTCAAGCAGGTTACTCTGCATTACGATGATGAAGTCAGTTATGCCGTGAAGCGGTTATCCGACCTCATCGGTCCTGTTCTGATTGTCGGTCTTGCCGCGGTTGTCGGATTTTTTGCCATGGCTATATTCCTACCCATGTGGGATCTAACAAAATTAGCACGCTGAAATATGAAACAAAAATACATTCAAGTCAGCTTGTATATCATTATTCCATTCACCTTAAGTGGACTCTCCCTCTTGTGGGTAATCCTGACAGACCGATTGATTCAGTCTTACGGAAAGATGATAACCGGTCAGACATGGTCATTTATACTATGGGGGATCACCGTAGTTGTTTTAACATACCTGATTAGCCTTCTCATCATCTGGGTTGTCTTAAAACCGGTAAACAGGTTTGTTAAGATGGCGGAAAGTCTGCCTGTTTTTCCGAAACAGGCAGACGAAGAGGTAAAGGCAAAGGACGACATCGAACGATTTACGCAGGTGTTTGATCAAATAACGACGATTTTGAGCAAAGTCGAGGCCAAAGAGCTTTTCCCCGGTATAATTGGCCAGAGTAAGATCATGAGGGGATTGTTTACGCAGATATTGAAAGTGGCGCCGACTGATTCGACGGTTCTTATCTTAGGCGAAAGCGGGACGGGAAAAGAACTGGTAGCGGCAAGTATTTACGAGCATAGCCTGCGCAAGGGAAAACCCTTTGTGAAAATCAATTGTGTGGCCATACCCGAAAACCTTCTGGAAAGCGAACTTTTCGGTTATGAAAAAGGGGCTTTCACGGGAGCGACGTCTCAGAAAATAGGTAAATTTGAAATGGCCGCAGGCGGCATGATATTTTTAGATGAAATCGGAGACATGCCTCTTACAACACAGGCAAAATTGCTGCGCGTTCTCCAGGAAAAAGAGTTTGAAAGGGTAGGGGGCAACCGGACGATCAAGGTAGATGTCCGCTTCATCATTGCCACCAACAAGAACCTCCCCGAAATGGTCAGACAGGGTCAATTTCGGGAAGATCTCTATTACCGCATCAATGTATTTTCTATTTATCTTCCCCCGTTGAGAGAAAGACGAGAGGATATTCCCTATCTTGTGGATCATTTCTTAGAGAAAAACCAAAAACAAGTTCACATTTCACCTCAGGCTCTTCAGATTATCGCAGGATATTCGTGGCCGGGAAACGTAAGAGAGCTGCAGAATACTATAGAAAGGGCGACTGTCTTAACCGAAACAGAGACAATTGAAGCGATCCATATTCCCGCACACATTGCAGGTGTCATGACCGCAGACTCGTTACATGATCAGTCTTCATTCAATTCTTTGACAATTGATGACCGTATGGATGAGATTGAAAAGGGTATGATCATAGAAGCTTTGACACGCACAGGCGGGGTTCAGGTCAAAGCGGCAGAGCTACTGGGCATTAACCAGAGAAGCCTCTGGCACAGAATCAAGAAACATGAGATCGACACGGAGTCCCTGAAAAGCCTACAAAAAATGTAGATTTTCCATCAATACATGTAGAATTTGAATTATTGAATGTTCATAACATGTTAAATAATTTTCCTTATCGTTTTTTTATAAAAAATACAATATCGTATAATTACAGCATGTTATTGTTCGTCAGGTATTTGACCCCTGACCCCTGATCCCTGACCCCTGCTATCATGGCATGGAAGGTGCTAATTAAATCATCAAAACCATATGTCATTCCGGACTTGATCCGGAAACCAGGAATAAATAGAGAACGAAAATTAAAAAATATAAGGAATAAAAAATTCCGGGAGGTCAAAATGAAAGCAAAAAGTCTAATGAGAAACCAGAAGGGTTTCACCCTCATCGAAATCATCGCGGTCCTCGTCATCCTCGGTATTCTGGCGGCAGTGGCTATCCCGAAGTATCTGGATATGCGTACGGATGCCATAAAAAATGCCGCCCTGGGAGCTGTTTCCGAGTTGAATGCTCGTGAACGGTTGGAACTTGCAAAGAGTAAATTGCAGGATGCCGGGTCGAATGCCAATTATACGGCTCCTTCTTATGACTTAGGTTCAGATTGGGGAGTTATCGTATCAGGCGCACCTGTGACCTTTAAGGGGAGAACCGTAGTATTCACCAAGACGGAACAACCTGATATAAATACGCCCTCATCGTGGGTTTTAACTTCGGTTAATTGAATATTATTTATGAATGAACAGAAAAGGATTATCATATCTGCACAGGAATGCTGAGATATCATCATCAGTTCCCTAACTGATAGAAACATTCCATTCATTAAAACAGCAATATGTAGGGGAATCAGACGATTCCCCTACAAGAAATGCACCTACAGACACCAGCAATGAACCTTACTACTGGACAGTTGCAGTTACTGACTAAGTTTATTAAAATACATCTTTTGTTTGCATAAGAATTTCAGACTGAAAAACGTATTACTGAAAAGGCGGGCAGGGAGGTTTCAACCATCCCTGCCCATAATATTATTTAAACGAACGTCATTTAAAAAAATCCTATCAAAATATTCAATTCAGTATTAATCTGAAAAGCAAAATAACCTTGATATTATAAGCTGTAAAGAATAATTTGCATTTATGAAAAGATTAGCGTCAAATAATCAAGGATTTACCATGATCGAGATCGTGGCTGTCCTGGTCGTGCTTCTTATTGTGTCCACCGTAGTCATGAGTCGATATACGACGACGGGCACAAACGAATTGATAGTTGAGACAGACGGTTTAAAAGCAAGCCTTCGCTATGTGCAGATACAAGCGTTGAATGACGATACTACAACGTGGGGTATCCACATTCCCGATGACAGTTCATATATATTATATAAAAATGGTTCGGCTGCTTCCGTCATGATTCCTGTTAAAATACCTGATCCTGTAAAAGATCCGCCACCGAATAACACACATAGACTACAAGGCAACACGAGAATAACATCCGGGGTTGGTACGACAGTAACTTTTGATAAATGGGGCAGCCCAGGGACAACGACGATATCCATAACACTTGCTCAGGGTACTGAAACAAGCACCATTACAATAACCAGAAATACAGGATTTATTCAATGAAATGCAACCAGTCTGGGTTTACTCTCATTGAAATCATAGTTACCGTTGTTATCGTGGCTATTCTCAGCGCCATGATCCTCACTTTTCTTTCCGATTCTCTTGTAAAGAGCAGCGACCCTGTCAAAAGATTTCAAAAAACTACAGAACTTAATAAAATCACGGCAAATATCATGGCGGATTATAATAAATACCCCAAATGGAGAAGTACGACGTTATATGCAGTAGGTAATTATGTCGTTCCGACAATCAGGAATGGGCATTATTATAAGTGTACTGCGGCAGGTACAAGTGGTGCGAATGAACCAGACTGGCCTCTCACTGCTGGTGGTACAAAAAGTGATGGTACTATTACATGGACAGAGACTGCTGAAAATGGTCCCTTCCTTACACTTACAAATTTACAAAGCAATATAAACAGTAAAAACTATGGAACCTACGGAGTAGTAGAAAATAAGTTTGTGCAATTCCCCTTACCGTCTAATGTAGAAACCGCCGGTGGGAGTAAAATCCTTAAAGTAACGATTAAGAATGATCCTTGCGATCCGCAAACATGCGTTACAATAACTTCATTATTTATTTCAAACTAATTTATTGTGAGATGAAAAATATTAGCTGTAATAGTCGGGGGTTCACACTTATTGAGATTATAACCTCACTTATAATCATTATGATTATAAGTGTTATAGCCGGTATGGGATTGCTCGAGATATCAAAAGGGTATGTGTTTTATAAAAAAAACTCATCAACGGCACAACAAGGTCAAATAGCCATGACACGGCTTAAAAAAGAGATCAGCAATATCAAGTCGGTTACGTCTGGGACGGCAACTTCAATTACATTCACACGAAGTTCAGGAGGACCTGCCATAACTATATCCTGGGCTGGCGGTAACAGCCCTCTTTTGATAGATGGTGATACATTGGCTCAGCCCGTAACTTCGTTTAACTTAACGTATTGCAATTCTTATATCAGTTGTTCTTCGCCTAACCATTCATCAACGATTTCGATCATTGAAATAACACTTCAGTTAAAGGGTGCTGAAGATACCCCTATCAACCTCATTGATCGGGTAAATCTCTACCTGGAAACGGGAGGATAAGCTATGCCCTTTGCAAATCAAAAAGGGAATGTAATTGCCTATGTCATAATCGCCATGACCACGATTGCCGCATTAGCTGTGGGAGCGCTTTACATGAGTTCATCCGCTGCTTTAGGCGAACTCGGCGCTAATAACTTAAATAGAGCCTATTTCCTTGCCCTGGCGGGGAAAGATTATGCTCTGATTAAAAATATAGAGGACACAAATGGTAGAATATTTACATTACAAAACCAGTCTGGTCAGATACTGCCAAGTAATGATAAATTTCAGCTCGATATCACTGGAAACAATATTACATCAACAGGCATCGTCAATGCGGGGACGCCATTTGAAGCGAAAAGAAAAATTTCTATCACCAAAACGGGTTTCAGTTCACGGCCGGATATTTCTGGTTTTGCTGCTATGACGCCAAGAAATCAGCCAGGTTCTTCTTTTGTGCAAGTTGATGCAACGGGTACAACCGCTAGTTTGGGTGGAGGCGAGTATTCTAAATTTGGCGCTCTCGTATATGGAGGGAGTGCTGTTCAAGGAAATTGTCAGAATGGCAAATGTGATTTTGGGACAGGTTTTCGGGCCTTTTTTGTTTTTCAATTCGGTACGGGATCGTCAGGAGATGGTTTTACATTCACTTTTTTTAATGGCGATGGTGTTGATGGTAATAATGTTAAGAATGGTATCACTTCTGTTGGGGGGGATAATGGCAGGGGTGAGTTGCTGGGGTATGCCGGCGATTCACGTGTTGATTCCGCGGGGACCAGTTTTTTAGACGGAAAAGGAGGAAGGGGCATTCAGCCGCCGAAAGTGGCCGTTGAATTTGATCCTTATGCAAATTTCGGTTCGGCGAACGTATGTGTTTCCGGCAGCAGGCGTGATGGGACTGACAATAGAAACCACATAGCCTATGTTTTCTGGGGCGATAATACAATCAGCTCATGTCATTCTCCCGCTACTGTCGGGAGTAACACCTATGATGATAACAGACATAATAATGGTGCGGATACTTCAACTGAACCGAGAAATTCAAGGAGACCCACTGATGGCGCTGATGCAAGTTATTTCGATGCCTCTTCTTTATGGCCAACGCAAACAAATTGGTTGTTAAGCAACACGCCGACAAATATCTACGCTTTCCGGGTAGAGGTGACAAGGAGTAATACTCAGAACAGTAACAATAACTTTTTCTACACGATCAATTCATGGATAAAGCAGTGCACTATTTCGGATTGTTCGGATGTTATTACAAATTATCCAGATTACGATAATACCAAAATTGCGTATGCCCCCCTACCTACTGATCTCCCTACACTGAAGCGAACAATTGAATTAAATCAGACCTATCACGATTATTTTACTACCTTTTTCTTTGGATGGACAGCCGCAACAGGTGGCGCAACGCAAAATGTAATATTAAAACAATTTAAAATGAATTTTAAAAAAGAACCGTCTGGATGCGGGGGATATGGTGTTTGGAATAATGTGGGGAATGCTTATTTTCGCATAAATGGTATCGGATGTACTTCTGTTTTCGACACTGCATTCATTGGGAATATCGGTCCCTTAGGAAATATAGAAGGCTTTACCAATGCTGCCTGTACGATTTCATCTTCTCCTTCGAGTATAAACTACACGCAGGCGACAACTACGGATACTAACAAAAATTGTGTTGTTTACTTTAGTGGAACAGATAAATAGTGGATCGCCGCGTTGATTATGCCTCATCAATAACATTACAGATAGACCTTTCCCCTCAATTCCCTTCAGATTTACGTGATCTATCTTTTCAACCTTGAAATGATCCTTTACTGCTTCGTATGTATTGCTGCAGATAAGGATTTGATCTTCATAGACAAACCATATAACCTTGCCGCTATAGCGAAAAACGGGAGCGGTATTGCCGGATAATGCAGTGACTTATCTTGTTTATTTGGGGAGATAATTCAGGATGGCTTGTTTGAGTTCCGGTAGGTTACGTTTGACCACATTCCAAATCACTTCCAGATCCACACCCATATAATCGTGAATCAAGACGTCCCGAAGGCCTGCCACATTTCTCCATGGTATTTCAGGGTTGCTCTGTTTGAATGGGTCGCTCAGACGCTTTACAGCCTCCCCGATAATTTCTAAATTGCGGATGGTTGCATCTTGCCAGTGGGCTGTAATCATGAATGTTTCTTTACTTACCGCGGTATAGGAT
Organism: Deltaproteobacteria bacterium; assembly: GCA_026388545.1. Lineage (NCBI taxonomy): Bacteria > Pseudomonadati > Myxococcota > Myxococcia > Deltaproteobacteria bacterium. The sequence continues at coordinate 25,424 of JAPLJS010000099.1, read as the reverse complement.
TCAATCTTCTCAATTGCGTCGAGAATATGGCGAAGATAAACAAGATCTTCTTTCATAAGGATAGAGCAGACTTTAAAATCTTTTCCCTGAGGTATGGTGAAATCGCATTCGGTGTAACGACATCAACCTTCCGATGAATCAAGTCTTCAAGATCATGCTTGATGGCAATGATGTCAAGAAGCGACCGATCGCGTTCCATTTCTACTAGTAGATCAATGTCGCTATCTGGTCGTTCCTCGCCCCGTGCAAAGGAACCGAATATTCTCAAATTTCGGGCTCCGTGTTTCGTTGCGATTCTGAGGATCTCCTCCCGTTTTTCTCTCAATATTTTACTGATAGGCATAATGAATGTTTCCTAAGTCTTGACTTTTTACGAGTTCATCAAGGTTGAGAAGCGAATAAAGAGCTAAATGACGTCAATAACATTATAGATAGACCTTTCCCCCTCAATTCCCTTGAGGTTTACGTGGTCTATCTTCTCGACCGTGAAAAAATCCTTCACGGCTTCGTATGTCTTGCTGCAGATAAGGATTTGATCTTCAAGGGCAATCCGTTCCAGTCTCGCCGCTAAATTGACGGGTCTGCCCAGGGCTGTATATTCTTTCCTGATTGCAGAGCCAAAAATCCCTACCATGGACTCACCTGTGCTGATCCCGAAGCCGACAGGGATCTTCATATTCTTTATGCGTATTCCTTTGTTTACTTCAGCCACTTTATTTCGCATTTCAATTGCGCATGCAACCGCTCTCTTCGCGTCATCATCCTGGGTGAGAGGTGCACCAAATATTCCCATAATGCTGTCACCGATATGTTTATCGAGAGTGCCGTTATGTTTAAAAACTATGTTATCAAGAGGGTAAAAATAATGAAGATTCAGAAGCTCAGACAGCTCAAGAGGCGTCAGCGCTTCGGCTATTTTTGAGAAACCGCGGATGTCTGTGAAAAGAATGGTTACTTTCTGGTTTCGGGGCGCCAGGTTCTCACTGAATTTCTGTAGTTCATTCAGAACCTGAGATGGCACGAATTGTTTCAACCTCTTTTTGATGTGAAATTCCTTGATCTTCAATCTGATTTCGTTGTTGTCAAAGGGTTTCGTTAAAAAACCATCAATATCCGAATTAACGCTGTCAATGGCACGGTCAAGGGTTGCATATCCGGTCAGAATAATCCTGATAATTTCAGGATTCAATTTACCTATTTCCGTAAGAGTTTCAAGGCCATCGATGCCCGGCATCTTAAAGTCGGATATAACGGCGTCTATTTCGTTCATATGATTTCGAACATAATCAATAGCGTCCATACCATTTTCGGCCAGGATAATTTCGTAGCCGTCTCTTTGAAGAACTTTTTTCAAAGAAATCCGGACACCCTCTTCGTCGTCTACAATTAAAATTTTGATCATGATACCCTCGCTTTTGCCGGAAGATCTATCGTAAAAGTAGTACCCTTGCCCTGTTTGCTGCTCACTGATATAAGACCTTCATGTTTTTTTATAATTTCGTGAGAAATGTAGAGCCCCAAGCCTGTTCCTGAACCGACATCTTTGGTGGTAAAAAATGGCTTAAAGATATCATTGATGACCTCGGTGGGGATTCCTGCCCCCGTGTCACGACACTCTATCATAACACTGTTTGTTTCTTTTATGTATCTTGTTTTCAGGAATATGGTTCCTTTACCATCAGGGAGTGCTTGAAGGGCATTTTTGATTATATTGAGAAATACCTGGCCCAGATTGGCGAAGTTGCCATTAACTCTCGGTAGATTTTCTTCGTAATCTTTTTCAATGACCAGCTCAGAATATTTATACTGATTATGTAGTACTTTCAAAGCATCTTCAATGGTTGTTTTAATATCTACATCCTCAACATAGGTCTGTGTCTGGCGCGACAAGCCCAAAACGCTTTTTACGATCATTTCCACGCGTTTGAGCTCCTTTAATGAAAATTCAAGATCCTTTAACAGTTCTCTGTCAATATCCCTCTTATCCGTTTGCTCGTTGATCAGTTCAATGTCTGTTTGAATCAGGCTTGACGTGCTTGCCAAGGGATTATTCAACTCATGAGCGATTCCGGCAACAAGCTGCCCGATGGAAGCAAGGCTTTCCGACTGAATGAGTCTCTGTTGGGTCCTGTCTTTTTCTTCGAGAGCCGCTTTACGGGAATTGATCAATGTTTGTGTAAAAAATCCATATATAATCACAAATATCACAATAAGTGAGCGTGTGAATAATTGACCTGACGCAGTCATGGAGTCAAGCACCCAATAGATTATCACCATAACAAGTGCGATTAATACCAAGCCATTCTTTTCTATTTGTTGACGGAGCGTGATTTTATCACTCATTTTGTATTTGCCTGCTATTTAGTTGGCGATTAATTGCAACCTGACACTTGTCAAATTAAGCTATTCTTATTTAAAAAGCTGTTCATTGTCAATAGATATGACGTTTTATTTTGCGGTACTAATGCCGTTACCGTTAAGCGTATAAAAAAAATAGAGAATACAATTGTAAAACACAAAATCCGGCAAATTTATAGTTTTAATGGCCACAAATGGTTCAAGTTGTTTGATGAAGAATCAATATTTTATAAACCACATCAACCGGCGATTAATCATCCAAAATAAATTAATTTGCTCACCACGCAAGGTTGATCTAAAGCGACGGTTATTGGTTCAATTCTTTTTAATTCTTCGATATTCCATTTATCTTCTTTTCTTAAAAGATCCAGGGCTTCTTCTTTGGAGTTTGCCAGTACAACCACCTCAGCCTGCATATAATTGTCGTCGTAAATATGGGGTTCATTAAACATCGACCAACTGGAATATTTTTTGCTGTGTCGCCAGATGAAGATATACATCAGATTAAATCCTCCGTAAAAAAGTAGCGATAACGTTAAATAGTAAACGACGTCGTAAAAAAGTTCAGATGCAAGGCGCGTCTTTCGAAGGACTCAGGATAAACTCAACTGAGGAATGAGGCGTACATTCACCTTTCCATGTCCTCATCGGAGACCGGTATGAAAATAGTAAGGCAGCATTTACCGCATCTCTTGCAGATTATGGTGGATGTGTGATTGTATTATCCTGCGGTTTTATGTTTTACATGAATCAAACAGTACGTAAAGCATCTACAATATACATACGTGAGGCCCTTATGGCGGGCAGAACACCCCCGATAAAACCCATAATCAGGGAGAATAAAATGGCTTTATAAATAATATCAAAGGTTAGAGTAAAACTAAAAGCAAGCTCTGAGAAAGTTTGAAAATTCATAGTCGATATGCTTATAAGTTGCATAAAAGAAGCAAGAAAAAGACCCACACAACCGCCGATAAAACCGAGAATAAGGGATTCCATAAGGAAAGCCATCAGAATACTTGTTCTCCTGAAACCGAGGGCTCGAAGTGTTCCGATTTCACCCGTACGGGTAGAAACCGCTGCGTACATGGTTATCATGGCGCCGATTATGGCCCCGAGGGAGAATATTATGGTAAGAGACCACCCAAAGATGCGGAGAAACTTCGCCATCATTTCGGACTGGTCTGCGTAATATTTTGTTTCGCGCCTTGCTTCCAGGGAAAGCCGCGGATCATTTTCGATATGCGACTTTACTCTATCAAATTCTTGAGAATTGCGTAATTTAAATATTACGGATGAATATACGGGCCTTCGGAATGCCTGCATGAGCTGATCTGCATCACCCCATATCTCGGAGCTGAACCCGGTGGCACCCGCATCAAATATTCCCACCACGCTCCAGTTCCGTAACCCGCAACAGATGGCTTCGTTGACCCCTGTTTCCTTGAAACCTTTGTAAATACTCTTGCCTACGATTATCTCCGATGAACCGAACCGGGGAAGGCGCCCTTCGATGAGTTTTACCTGTGGTCTGAGTGCCAGGGAATTCGGTCCGATTCCCCGCATTACAACATTTGAAGGCTTTCCATTTTCACGCTTGTTAAGACTGATGAGAACGACGATTTCTTTAGCCAACAGTTTCCGGCCATCCGCACCGATGGCTATCTCAGGTTCGGTTTCCACAACAGAGGCTTTCTCCCTTTCTATTCCACTCTGAACCTCGGTCGACGATCCTTTCCGGATTATGACGATATTGTCGTAAAAACCTGTGTCCACCAGTGTTTTCTCAAGGCCCTCCGCGAGCATCAGGATTGCGGCAAAGACGAAAACAACAAGGGCCATGCCGCCGGCTGTGAGAAACGTTGTCAGGCGTCTCGTCCAGAGATTGCGCAGACTATAGGAAAAGGGAATCGCCATTCAGCCGATCCTCCTTAATCCGTCGGCTATACGAATTTTGATCGCGCTGTGAGTGGGAATTATAGCTGCTATGAGGCCAACGACAATGGCAGCAGCGAAATCGAAGATGAGTGTATTCGGTTCGACATTGAAAATGGGAAAAAATGTTGAAAGACTGTCGCCAAAAGCTTTCGCCGCGGGAAAGGTAAAAGCAATCCCGAGGGCGCACCCGAGAATCGTGATCACGAGGGATTCACCGAAAATCATAGCTGCCAGATGCCAGCCGCCGAATCCGAGGGTCTTCAAGACCGCATACTCCCCGATTCTTTCCCTGGTCGTCATTACCATCGTGTTGGCTAAGACAACCAGGATAATAAATATTACGACAATAGAAACGACCCTTATTGCCGTCACAATTGCTTCCGTCATGGAGATGAACGTCAACGCGAAGGCCTTTTCCGTTTCCGTAAGTGTTTCCGCCAAAGAGTTTTTAAATAAGCTGTCAATAGAGACCGAGACATCAGCCGCAAGGTCCGGATGCGTTACACCGATCATGTAAAAGCCAATCTGATCGGCACGCCGGGGGGTTGTCTTTTTTAGTGTCTCATTGAGGTAGTCCCAGTGAAAAATAAACTGGGTCTCATCAATGGTCTTATCCTTTCCACGGTAGATCCCTCGTAATACAAAATCCCAGTTTCCCGGAAAAATCGTTCCTTTCAGCGTTACGGTCGTGCCGATCTTCCACCCGTATTTTTCTGCCAGCTTGTGACCTGCGATGAAGCCCTTTCGATCCCTCAAAAAGGATGTTTCCTCGTTGTCTGGAAGGATAAATTCGGGATAGAGTTCAAGATAACTCTTTGGCTCGACGGCGAAGTTTGCGAAAAAGTTTTTTTCATCGATGTAAATACCCCCGAACCAGTTTCCGTAGGAGACTGTCTTCACCCCGCTGACCTGACGGATTTTATCCTTGTAGTTGAGGGGGAGGGGGAAAATAAGGGATATGGCGTTTCGGGTTACGAGGCGACCGGCAGAAGATGCCTCCACGCCGGCGTACCAGGCACTTATCATTGTACGCAGCATACCGAAGGCAAGGATGGCAATAGCAATACCGAGGATTGTGAGTCCGGTTCGCAGTCTGTGACGGAAGGCGTTTTTAAAGAGGAGTTTGAGAAACAGCATCGCTCAAAAATCCCTTTTCCAGCTGACGGATGACCTTTGCTCTTTTCGCTGCCCTCGGATCATGGGTAACCATGATTATGGTTTTGCCAAATTCCTTGTTGAGGTACTCCATGAGGTCCAGCACACCTTCGGCAGAGTTTCGATCTAAATCACCTGTCGGTTCATCTGCTACCAGTATCGTCGGATCGGTAACCACTGCGCGGGCAATGGCAACTCGCTGTTGCTCGCCACCGGAGAGCTGGCCTGGGTAGTGATCTTTACGATCAAACAGATTGACCACCCTGAGTCCCATTTCCGCATGCTCCCTGCGCTCTTTTCCGGACAGCCCCGACAGGTGAAGGGGCAGCTCGACATTTTCAAGGGCTGTAAGAACAGGTATAAGGTTGTAGAATTGAAATATGAACCCCACGTGGGTTGCGCGCCATCCGGCAAGCTCCGTTTCAGAGAGCGACGAGATATCCACCCCGGCGACCTGGATCGTGCCGCTGTCAGGCTTGTCGATTCCGCCAATCAGGTTAAGAAGCGTGCTCTTTCCCGACCCGGATGGTCCCATGAGCGCCAGAAATTCTCCTGCGGCTATGCTGAATGTGATATCACTGAGGACCTGTAAAACATGATGGTCCCGGCGATAGGACTTGCTTACGTTTGAAATCTCAACGACGGGCGTTTTATCTTCCATTACTTTTCTGCAACTTTGATCTTGGTTCCGGTTTTCAGCTTCTCAAGAGGCTTTAATACTACCCTGTCTCCTGCTTTCAGCCCACTTAGGATTTCAATCATGTCTCCGAATTGTTCCCCGACAGTGACCATCGTTTCCGTTACTTCATCCCCTTTTACGACAAAGGAGACGTTTTTGCCGTTGCGGTTGATCACAGCATTTCGATTCAATGCGGTACGCGGTTTCATTTCCTCCGATTTGACCGGACGGGAGAGAAAGGCAACCTTGGCGCTCATCTCCGGTAGGATGCGTGTGTCATTATCCATAAAACCAACCTTGACCATGATCGAGGCTTTGCTTCTATCCGCTGTCGGTACTATTGTCTTGACAACTCCGTTGAAACGGGAATCAGGGAAGGCATCAAGCTGTATCAGGCAGGGCTGGCCGGACTTTATCAGTGAAAGGTTGGATTCGGAGACGTCTGCCTCGACCTCAAGATAACTCATGTCTGCAATGGTTACCACGGCTGCCTTGGCGTTTGCGGCGGCTCCAAGCGGAGTAATGATATCGCCGATGTCGGCATTTTTTGTCAGAACGACTGCATCAAATGGAGCCCTGATGAGTGCATATTCCTGGGCAACAGTTGCACCTCTCAGTGCGGCAGAATTTGCCTTAAGCGTTGCTTCCGCTCCATCAACGGCAGCTTTTGCCTTTTTGTAGCGAGTTTCAGAGTTCTCATATTCCACTTGTGATATGGAACCATTCGTGATCAATCGCTTGTTTCTTTCGAAAGTGAGGCTTGCCTCCTTCAATTCGGCTCTGGCTTGTTCAACGTTTGCACGTGCTGCGTTGAGATTGGCCGCGGCCTGTTCGCGTGAAGCGTCGGCATCTTCGTTTTCTAAACGGGCTATGACCTGGCCTTTCTTTACCCGGCTTCCTTCAGAAACAGAGAGTGAGACGAGTCGTCCGGTGATCTTGGAAGCTACAGCGGCTTTACGCTGGGCTACCACATAGCCACTTGCGTTTAAAAGGGTAAAAGTCTGGGAAGGATAAATTTGAGATACACTGACCACCTCAACGGAAACGGCAGGTGTTATAATACCCGTGATATAAAGAAGACCTGCTATGGCTATTAAAACAAACGCTATTACAAAATACTTGATTCGCGTACGCAAGACAGGTTGGCTGGTCTTAAGCGATTTATCTATCTTCAGTTTTGAAAGGTCTTCTGTGGCCATGGATTGGTGTTCTCCATCGATCAGGTAACAAGAAAAATCTAAAAGCGACGACCAAGATTCAAAGCTCTATCCCCGAGACTTTGAGCTATCTGGGGATATCTCCTGGTATTGGGTTTAACGACCTGGCCTAAGAGTTTGTATCCCCCGTAGTGGAGGATCGTCCATACAGATCGGGCTGCTCCACGGCTGCCCGCCGCTGATAGTAAATTGAACGGCCACGGTGTGCTGCAGGCGGTCACAATTACGGCAAGTTTGCCCTTTTGGCGGGGGTAGGGGATACCGGCTGTTTGCTCTCCGAGGAACACCGGCACGTTTCGGTCGAACAGAATCTTCAACGGAGCGCTCATATTTCCCCAGTGCGTCGGCGTACCAACGATAAGCCCGTCTGCGCTTTTAATCTTCTGACCTACAGTATGGGCATTGTCACTGGTGAGTGCACATGTCTTGTCAGGTCTGCACTTCATGCAGGCGATACATGGTTTCATTTTAAGATCGTATACATCAATCCACTCCACCGTGTGTTTTTCAGATGCACCATCTGCAACTGCCTTGAGCAATATTGCAACCGTTCCGTTTTTTCGGGGACTGCCGTTGAGTACCAGTAAATTCATGCTCTATTTGATTAACCCCCTTTCTTGGGCAATGCGGATGTATGTCTCGACCACGCTGGCCGGGGGCGTATAACAATCCTCTTCGTTTTTACGGACGAGATCGATAGCCTTACCGCTGCACGTAGAGACGCAGAGGCCGCATCCTATACAGTAGTCAAGATTGACCTCGGCAATCCCATCCTGCATGCGAATAGCCTCCATCTGGCACCGTTCTACGCAGGTTTCACAACCGAGGCAGTCATCCTTCCGAATCCCGACATAATAATTGCTGTGTACAAGCGAAGCCGGATTGGGGAGCCTCTTAAGACTTTTCAATATCTGGCAGCAGTCTCCGCAGCAGAGGCACATATTCGTGATTTTCTGGGCATTGGTTGGTTGCAGCACAAGGGCTTCCTCTTCAGCCTTATTTAAAATGTGAATGGCTTCGTCACGGCTGATCGAACGCCCGAGACCGTTGTTTTCATAAAAGTAAGCGCCGCTGGAAAAAACAAGACAGGCCTCAACCGATTTTCCGCAGCCTTTCCCGATCATGGCATGTTCTTTTCGGCATATACAGGGAGCAACGACAATCTTTGTCTGCTGTTCAATAAGTTTCCGGGCTTCTTCATATGGCATTACCGCTCCTTGACCATCCAGGCTGGCCCCGATTGGTATGGTTCTTAATTGATGGGTTTTAAGATTGGATGCTGTGTCCATTAAGGAGGGGATATATTCGTTCATATCCCTGATCAATCCTTCGTCCAGGTCGTTGACATGATACTCCCATATTCCAATCACGAACTGGGATGCCATGTAGCGGTTGCCCTCAGGCAGGTCGGCGCGGTAGATCAACCCCTTGTGCGACATCCGGTAGAGCTTTTCCGCGAGGTCCTCCGGCGGCATGTTGGCCCTTTTCGCGATTCTCTCGACAGGCTCCGGCAGCATGCGTAAATAACACGCCATTAGGGCTTCTTCTTCAGTGAATAGACGTTTCAGGATACGGATTTCAACCCCCGTTTCCGTACGCGGAAATCCGCCGGGGAGGTTATCCAAATGTGTGGCTAAGCGTTCATAAATATCTTGAGTCATTCGTCATGGACCTCATGAAATTAAGGAAGGTTAAAAGTGAACTCTTGAGTATTTCGGGTACAACTAGCGACTTTACCTGTTAGCGTCAAGGATAATTTTAAATCTACCAGCGGGGAGACAGTATATCCATTATTTGAGAAGGATGTCTACAAAACGCCTCAACGTCATTCCCGCTTCACCGAGAGGAGGTGTGTAACGCCAGTTATGTGAATCCTCACCATCATGGTTGACAATCCAGTCTGTATAGTTTTCACCCATCTTGATCTCTTCATATGCCTTGGCTGAGCGTATTTGCAGATCCTCCATTACCTCGGGTAAAAGCAGATTACCCTGTTGCTGCATACGGACAATGAGTTTGGGCAGCATAATAGCGGCTGCGGCTTCTGCCGGCGAATGGAAACCCATGTTGATTTGCAGGGCATGAATTTCGTCTTCGGTAGCCGGACTGATGAAAACGGTACGCACTTCAAAGTCAGCCGATAGCTGCTGTATCAACGGATGATCTTGAAATACTTTGCCGAGGGTAGGATATATTTCGAGGATAATCAAATCATGACGGGTAAATATCTGCTGCATTTCCTCAAGGTCGATGGCCTGCCGGACGGTCCGCGTTTTCCCGACAATATAACGGTCCGGAGAAAAAGACATGATTTCCTGCTCGGAACGAAAATAGTAGTCGATGCCTTCTGTTTCGATAGACCGGGGTGGACGGCTGGTGTACAGGATGGGCATCTGAAAGGATATATCCGGATGCACCCTTTTAAGGGATTTGAGCAGTGGTGATTTTCCGACGCACGACGGTCCCGATAAAATAATAAAACGTTTTTTTATATCCATTATACCGTATTTACGAAATTATTTAAGCAAAATGCTAATCAGATATTTTAATTGCTATTCTCAACGATCCTTAGAAAATTATCACACACGGTATATGAAAGCAAATTATACGTTTATTGTTTCAAAATTATCAATATCGTCCCCCTTTGCAAAGGGGGATCTGGAGTTTGGACATATTTTCGTCCCCCTTTGTAAAGGGGGATTCAGGGGGATTTTAAGATGTTCCATAAAACCTCCCCCGACCCCTCTTTAGAAAAAGAGGGGAGTTAAAGTAATTAAGGCAATGACATTGAATATCAAGTATTTATTTGTGGTTCATCCGGTTCATGCGTAATTCCGGAGCAACTTAATGAATACAGGATCGAAACATGCGAAGGCCTAACAGCCTATTTTCTGTTCAGGGTGAACCTGGTTGCACTTCCTGTATTCATCAATGATCAAGCTTTTTTCTTCATAATAGATTTCTTATGAAAATCGTGATAATAGGACTTCACTTCAATAGAAAATTGGCTTATTCAAACTATGACATGATGACATAGATCAATAATCCGGTCATAAGGGGGGCTGATGCCTGTTCTCGAACGTAAGCAGACCGTACTGAAAATCCTGGAACAACTGCGGGGGCTCGATGCCCTGAAGGAACTGTTCTGGACGGAGCTGAATTACGAGCGTGAAAACGCGCCGCTCAGTATGCGCGGCTGGCCGGATTCCGCCCGTAAGGCATTGGTCGACGACCCCATCCTGTTTGCGAGCGGGGGTGAGGATAATGCGTTTCATGTGTTGTATTGCCGCCTGGCGTCCGATAGCCTTCAGAGAAACCTTGAGCGGCCCATCGTCAACCAGTTGATCCGCGAGCATCCGTACTGCCTGTTCGTTTTCTCCGACACAACACAATCCTCCTGGCATTTCCTGAACATCAAGTATGACGAAAAGGCGGAGAAACGGCGAATTTTCCGCCGGATTACTGTGCGAGCCGACGGCGGTTTGCGCACGGCCGCTGAACGCCTACAGATGCTGGATCTCGTTTCGATTGGGAAAGAACTGTTCAGCATCCCCGCGCTGGAGATTCAAAAACGCCACGATGACGCTTTCGACGTTGAAAAGGTTACCAAAGATTTCTACAAGGAACTCGCCAACTGGTATTTCTGGGCGCTGAAGCACGTTCGTTTTCCCAAAGATGCGCCCAAAGAGGCTGACGGGAACGAGCATATCGGCGTGATACGCATGATCACACGGTTGATCTTCTGCTGGTTCGTGAAGGAAAAAGGTCTGATTCCCGAGGTCCTGTTCGATCAGCGCCGCTTGGATAAACTGCTCGACGGATTCGCTCCAGACAATAATGCCGGGAAGGATTCGGTTTTCTACAAGGCGATCCTGCAAAACCTGTTCTTCGCAACGCTGAATACCGAGATGGACAAGCGGGGCTGGGCAAAGGACGAGCAAAACTTCATGGCGCACAGCCTATACCGGCATCATGATCTGTTCCAGGAGCCCGATGCGGTGCTGGCAATGTTTAAGAACATCCCCTTCCTCAACGGCGGTTTGTTCGAGTGCCTGGACAAGGATCTGGGCGAAAGTGCCAGGCCGCGTTACGTGCGCATTGACGGCTTTTCCCGACGGCCGGACAGCCAGCCGGTTGTGCCGGATTTCCTGTTCTTCGGATCTGAGCGCGAAGAAGACCTCAGTGCGGACTATGGCGACAAGAAGTTCAGGAAGGTCCGGGTGCGAGGGCTAATCCACACCCTTCAACGATACCGTTTCACGATTGAGGAAAACACGCCCATCGAGCAGGAAGTCGCCCTCGACCCGGAGCTTTCCGGAAAGGTGTTCGAGAACCTGCTCGCCGCTTACAATCCCGAAACCGGCGCCACGGCCCGCAAACAGACCGGCTCTTTCTACACCCCGCGCGAAATCGTGGACTACATGGTGGACGAGACGCTAATCGCCTTCATGAAAGGGAGTTTAATCACAGAGAACGCAGAGGCCACGGAGAAGAAATTCCGGCGGCTGGCGTCGTGGGAGGAGAGCGATCATGATTTTGACGATCGGGAAACCGAGACGCTCATCGCCGCGATAGACAAATTAAAGGCGTTGGATCCGGCGGTGGGGTCGGGTGCTTTCCCGATGGGCATTCTGCACAAGCTCGTGTTCATCTTGGGCAAACTCGATCCGCGCAACGAGCAGTGGGAGCAGCGGCAGATCCGGCGCGTCCGCGACGCCATCGATACGGCGGAAAAGATCGAAGACGCCGCCATCCGCGAGCGGACAGTCAGGGAACTGGAACTGCAGATAGTCGGTATCGAGGAGGCGTTCGAACGCAACGAACTGGATTACGGGCGCAAACTCTACCTGATCGAAAACTGCCTCTACGGCGTGGACATCCAGCCCATTGCGGTTCAAATCGCCAAGATGCGTTTTTTCATCTCGCTGATAGTGGATCAACGAATTGACCCGAACGCGCCAAATCTTGGCGTGCGTCCCCTGCCCAATCTCGAAACCAAGTTTGTCGCTGCCAACACGCTGCTCGACGTCGAGAAGCCTGTCCAAGCCATCCTGCGCAACCCGGAGATTGAGCATAGGGAAAAGGAACTGGCCGACGTCCGGCGGAAGCACTTCACCGCCCTCACCCCGGCAACAAAGGGCAGATACCGGAAGCTCGATGAGCAAATCCGGTCCGAAATTGCGGCGCTGCTAAAACTGGACGGCTTCCCACGCGAGACGACCGAAAAGCTCGCCCAGTGGGACCCCTACGACCAGAACACCGCCGCCGACTTTTTCGATCCCGAATGGATGTTCGGCGTCGCTGACGGCTTCGATATCACTATCGGGAATCCACCCTACGTCCGGGCCGACTCCGGTGAAGAGCACCTGAAGCTCCGCAAGGCCATCGAGCAGAGCGGCCGCTACCGGACACTCTGGGAGAAGTGGGACCTCTACGTCCCCTTCATCGAGCGCGGCTTCCAGCTCCTCAAACCCGGCGGCTTCACGACGATGATCGTCTCCGATGCCTTCTGCCATTCCAAATACGCCCTGAAGCCCCAGGAGTGGTTCCTGAAGAACGCCTGTGTCCGGCGTCTCGATTTCTTTAGTAGGATTCAGATCTTCGACGCCGCGGTCCGGAACATTACCTATCTCTTCCAGAGGGCCGACGGTGCCGGGAACCGGCCGGAGCGGCGCCTCCACGGGCCGGAGTTTGGCGTCGTTCGTCTGCTTCCCACGGATGAACAAGCGCGCCTGACCTGCCGAGCATTTTTTCCTGAAGACGAGGCGAACAGTCATTTTGCCAATCCGACGCTTACCCTGGCCGATATCTGTTACATCAGCTACGGTATGGCTGTCAGCGCCGATGAAAAAATTTCAAGAGGGGCCTTTGAATTGAAAGACGTTGTTGCATCAAACCGCGATGAATTGCACCCCAAGCCTTTCGTCGAAGGGAAGCATTTAGATCGATGGCTTCCCTTAACAATTGAATGGTTGGAATGGGGTACAGAACGAGCACCAGCGATGTTCCGAAGGAAGACATTCCCTGAAATGTATAATATTGAGGAAAAAATCTTGGCTCAACGAAGTCCAGGTTCCGATCTTAAAGTCAGTTATGATGACAAATATCTTCACTTTTCGGAAAGTAGCGTAGGCTTCATCCTCTGGCACAGCCTTGCCGGCGTCCGGAACAAATCGATCAAGAAAACGGCCCGCTACGGGGGCGAGAGGCCGCCCCGACCAGACCTCCCCCGACGGGAGGATCTCGAAAAAACCAGCCGCCGCTTCGCCGTGAAATACCTCCTGGCCGTGATGAACTCCGCCGCCGCCCGCGACTACCTCCGCGCCCACCGCCGAAGCAACATTCACCTCTACCCTGATGATTGGAAACAACTCCCCATTCCCGATGCCACCCCCGAGCAACAGGCCTCAATCGTCAGCCTTGTCGACCGGATCCTCGCCGCCCGCCGCACCGATCCCCACGCCGACATCGCAGTGCTTGAAGGGGCAATCAATGAATCGGTGAACCATTTGTATGGACTAACAGCAATCAGTGCCGAATCGGGGAGGGTTGAATGAAGGCCAGGCGCACACAGCTGCCATTTCTATCCATTCCTTTCATTGAAGAGGTGAAGAAAACCTATCAAGATCTTGTCACTGATGTGCATCCATTCGGCGATAGTTTCTTTGAACAATTCGGCATTGGAAATGTACCGTCCAACCCCGATTTTCCCTACGAACGATTCTGCGATTATGAAGAACTCCTCAAGCTGCTCCACAGGGAAGACCCGGATAAGTATCAATTGATTCACAAAGGAACGCCTTTCTATCACATGTCCTGGCTGGCATTTGATTTCCGGGATTTTGAGAAGGCGCTGTTCTACATTGACGCCGCTATCTCGGAGGATATTCGTGCACATCAACATACAAGAACTCCCGACGAATGGTTGCAGTTACCTGGATCTGCAATCCTAACTTTCAGAGATTCTCAACAGCAGGTTGCCCAACGGACGATCGTTGAAATCAAAGACTGTCTTCTTGAACAACTCGAAAGGTTTAATAGCATCTCCGGGCAGAAGAACTGGACCTTGGAGGATTTCATAAATCGCTTTGTCCGTTGTCTGCTGAGAGACAATACCAAACGGACGATTGTGACGGCATTCTACGTATTTCTCATGGAATTTAAAGATCGATTGACACAGCTTCAACTCAGAAGCGCCATCGGCGGCTCGATTGCGCCGTTCACCGGCCATCTGTTTAGTGGTGCTTTGATCTTTGAGTCCCTGTTGAAGGCGTGCTATCCCGATATTACAAAGACGATCACGAAAGTAACCAAAAAAGTAAAACCTGAGACACTTGGTGATATTCTATGGTCTGATGAATTTGAACAAGACTTTTCTCTTCGAGTAAGTGGAATACGTTCATCCAGTCTTGAAGAGATTCTTGGTGGCATAACCGACGACACTGCAGAAACCGCGTTTAGAACCGCAGGCAAGCTCAGAAATACCACGGGGCATAACCTGATCTGGAATGACGTCTTTGATTGTCAGGAAAATTATCAGAAGCTTTATCATCAGATCGTTAATGCCATTCTATACCTGATAGCGAAGAAATTCGTTTAGAAAACTTGGGAGAACTGCCGCAATTGGTGGATGGGGTCAAAAATGAACCAAATATTCAATATCTACTGCGACGAGAGCTGCCACCTGGAGCATGATCGGCAACCCATCATGGCTCTTGGGGCTATTTCATGTCCCCATTCCGAGGCCGGCCGGTTGGCTGCAACAATAAGGGAGATGAAATTCACCTATCGAGCCGCTGGTGAATTGAAATGGACCAAAGTCTCGGTGTCTCGGATCGATTATTATCTACGACTGGTGGATTGGTTTTTCAGTGAAGAATGTCTTCATTTCCGAACGCTTGTGGTTCAGAACAAAGCCCTTCTGAATCATGACGCATTCAACCAGGGCTCCCATGATACCTTTTATTACAAGATGTACTTTGCCCTGCTGGAAAAAATCCTGAACCCGCAGGACCAGTACCGGATATATCTGGATATCAAGGACACGCGAAGCCGCAAGAAGCTGCAAAAACTTCGGGATGTGTTATGCCGAAATGTTCACGATCATTCGAATCAGATGATCTGCCATTTTCAGAACATCCATTCCCATGAAGCGGACTTGATGCAACTGGCAGATTTTCTGTTGGGAGCGGTATCTTACCAAAACCGGGATTTGTTGGGAAATCAGGCAAAAGAGGCGGTGGTCACACATATTGAAAATCGAATCGAACGGAGTTTAAAGATCTCATCTGCCTTGTCGGAAAAGAAGTTTAACGTTTTTATTTTTAAACCCAGAGAATCTCTATGACGCCGGATAGACCTGACTGGTTGCCGGATATATTTCAGGTTTCTCCCTGGAAAGACGATACCTTCGACCTTTTATACGAGATTTTTCAAAAGGATTTCCTCACGTCGCAGCCTTTTTTTCGTGGGATCAATGTCTGGTCATTCCCCGAAAAAGAAGATGGCAGGGAGAAAGTATTCTGGCACCTTACCTCAAGAAAAGACCCCGCAACGGGCGAACGGCTGCCCGATCTGCGCAGATCGGAGTTGTTGCCTTGGGTCAGGTCCATGATCGAGCATCCCGATGAGCCGGAAGTGCTGACCTGGGACTATGAGGAGGGCGATAAAGACATACACACCTATATATGGCTGCACCAATTTGATTTCGTTGTGATTATGAAGAAATATCCAGACGGAAGACGCAGATTGATCACATCGTTCTGGATTGAGTACCCCCGCAAAAAAAGAGAATTAAGGAAAAAATACGAGGAGAGGATCAGATAAAAAAAGGCCAACGCGGAGCGTCGGCCCATCTCCTTCTACCATGGGTAGATGAGATGGTTTCCTTATGGAACAGATCTTCATCAGTTGTCAAGAAGAATTTTTACGGTAACGGTAGCGGAGATAGTGGTTTAGGGAAGGATAAAAAAACAGCGACCGTCTTTTCAAGCGGTCTTCGAGCTCCTTCCACCTCCATTGGTAGAAGAGTGGATTTACGACTAAAGTGTCCCTTGCCATTTGCCAAGGACATTATTTTTCAGATTATGAAAGCATATTTGATAATGTTCCGTACGATTGTGGATGGAATTCGCCGTTGCGACAAGAAGGTTCAGCTTGCGCTTTGCAAGGAGACCCCGCAGGTTTGGAAAGCCGTTGGTTTGGAGGGAAAGGGGCTGTTTTGCAACTGCACCGGTTGACGGAAGCAGCGAATAACAACGAAGATAAATGTTGACAAATATGATCATTTATATTATCAGGTAGATCATCATGGAAAAATTGTTTGCCCCGGCGTTCCGGCGATTTGTTAAAAAGCAGTCCTTGCCTCTGCAACTGGCCATCCAGGATGAAGTGGACGGTATCGGTGACAACCCCGGAATAGGGGCAGAAAAGAAGGGTGACTTGACCGGCTTTCGGGTGCATAAATTCAGGTTCCATCAACAGCAGTATCTGATCGCCTATGAGGTAGCGAAGGCGAATCTGATTTTTATTATGATCGGGACACATGAAAACTTTTATCGTGATCTGAAGAAATATAAAAAGGAGTTTCAGCCATGAACAGGGCAGAGAAAATTTATAAAGATATTATCACCTTACCGATTGCAGAACGGGAAAAGCTTTTCTCACTCATTGCCCGCAAAGGTTTCGACAAGGATTATTACGCCTATGATGAGGTTTTTGATGATATTCCTTCGACCTTTACCATCAAAGAGGCTGCGGAGTACATGGATGTCGCTGTAATAACGATACGAAGATGGGCAAAAGAGGGGAAACTGTCTTTTCATAAGGTCGGCAAGAATTATGTCTTTCTTGTTGACGATTTACGGAAATTGAAACGAAAAATGTCGCGCAAATCAATAGAAGGATAATTCATGCCTGCCCATGACATTATTGACAACCGTCAGGAAAAACTGGTGGATCATATCAACCGGATTCTTGACTCCAGCGACGCGGCGCGATTTGCTGTGGGTTACTTCTTCCTTTCAGGTCTGACCGCTATTTCGGAACGACTTGCAAACATCAAAGAATTACGACTCCTGATTGGCAATACTACGAATCGTGAAACATTAGAACAGTTAGCCGAAGGATATCATCGCCTGGAGATGGTTGCCGACGCTGTCGAAGCAGAGCGGTATCCAAAAAGAAGTGACATAAAACAAATGTCAACGGAAACAACCAGTAGCATCCGATCAGGCATAGAACTGATGGATCAGACAGACGAAGGCGAAACGCTGGTCAAAGCCCTTGTTCAGATGATCGAAGAAAAGCGCCTCAAGGTTCGAATTTACACGAAGGGACGTCTCCATGCGAAGGCTTATATTTTCGATTATGGCAAAGTTTACGACCGGAACGGCAAACCTGTGGATCGACATGAAGAAGGGATCGCCGTGGTCGGCTCATCCAACCTGACTCTCGCCGGCGTCTCCCACAACACGGAACTCAATGTGATTGTTCAGGGTAACGACAACCATACTGAGCTTGTACGGTGGTTTGAAGATCTCTGGAAGGAGGCGCAGGAGTTTGACGAGACCCTGATGCAGGAAATGAAGGTGTCCTGGGCAATGGCCCCTGTCCGGCCCTATGATATCTACGTGAAAACCCTGTATGCGCTCGTCAGAGACCGGATCGAAGGTGGCGATGATCAGGATATCCTCTGGGATGACGAAATCACCAAGAGACTGGCAGATTTTCAGAAGGTAGCTGTCAAGCAGGCCGTGCAGATCATACGGGACTATGGCGGGGCCTTTGTATCCGACGTGGTGGGTCTTGGAAAATCTTATATCGGTGCTGCCATTGTCAAACACTTTGAGCGTGTGGAACACTCCCGACCTCTGATTATCTGTCCAGCTACTCTGGCGGATATGTGGGAACGCTACAACGAGGTTTATCAGCTTAACGCCAAGGTCCTGTCTATGGGCTTTCTCAAGGAGAGGGACGACCGGCCAGCTCAGTTTCTCAAGGAAGATGTGAATTATCGGGATCGGGACTTCCTCCTGGTCGATGAAAGTCACAACTTCCGTTATTCAGACACCCAGCGCTACAAGATCGTAGAAGCGTTCCTTGAAACAGGCAAGAAATGCTGTTTCCTAACGGCTACACCCAGGAATAAAAGTGCTTGGGATGTCTACTATCAAATGAAGCTCTTTCACCAGGACGATAAGACGGACCTACCCATTGATCCGCCAAACCTGAAGGAGTATTTTCGACTGATTGAAAAGGGGGAAAAGGACCTTCCGAATCTCCTGGCCAATGTGCTCATCCGCCGGACTCGTAATCACATCCTACGATGGTATGGTTTTGATAGCGAAACTCACCGGCAAATTGATCCATCCCGTTTCAGAGAATATAAGGATGGCCATCGTCGTGCATACGTCATGGTAGGAGGTAGGCACCAGTTTTTCCCCAAGCGTGAACTGGAAACCATCGAATACAGCATTGAAGAGACCTACCAAGGACTCTATCATGAATTACGTGGATATTTAGGCAAAGCCCGGAAAGGGCAGCCAGTCAAGCCACCTGCTGACGAGCTGACCTATGCCCGATACGGCCTATGGCATTACGTAATCAAGGATAAGCAAAAAAAGGAACCCTATGCCAGTCTCCACCGGGCCGGATCTAACTTGCGTGGCCTGATCCGAGTCTTACTATTTAAGCGATTTGAATCGAGCGTCTATGCCTTCAGAGAAACAGTACGTCGTCTGCTGAAGGTCCATGGCCGTTTTTTAGAGGCCCTTTCCCAGGGAATCGTACCTGCTGGTGAAGATGCACAGGCTATTTTGTATGAACCTAATCAGGATGAAGAACAGGACCTGATGGATGCACTTCGGCAGGTTTCGGGTAAATATAATGCCAGTGATTTTGATCTGTCAAGATTGAAGGAACATATCACCCATGACATCTCCCTTCTGGAAAGAATGTTGCAGCTCATCAATCCCATTACCCCAGATCAGGATGCGAAGCTCCAGACTCTGCATAAAAGGCTTACGGAAAACCCTCTGAAGGACGGGAAACGGCTGATCTTTACCCAGTATGCCGATACAGCACGCTATCTCTTTGACAATTTAAATCCAAGTGGTGTGCGGGAGGATATCGATGTAATCTTTAGTGGAGATAAGAGTAAGGCCAAGGTGGTTGGCCGATTTGCTCCAAAGGCTAACCCGGAATATCGTTTCACTGCTGGGGAAAAAGAATTGATGACTGTTATTGCCACGGATGTTCTTGCTGAAGGTTTGAACCTCCAGGACTGCGATAAAATCATCAATTACGACCTGCACTGGAATCCTGTTCGGCTGATCCAGCGATTTGGTCGTATTGACCGTATCGGGTCGGAACATGATGTGATCTATGGCTTCAACTTCCTTCCCGAAACAGGCATCGAACGCAATCTCGGTCTCCGCCAGAAACTTCACAACCGCATCCAGGAGATCCACGATACCATAGGTGAAGACTCGGCCATTCTGGACAAAACAGAACATCTTAACGAGGAAGCGATGTATGCCATCTACGAAAAGAAGGGAGGGCAGCTTTCCCTGTTTGAGGATGAAGAAGAGGAATTCCTGGATCTCAACGAAGCCGAAGAAATCCTGCGGCAATTAAAACGGGATAATCCTGCGGAATACGATCGGATTGCAGACCTACGAGATGGTATTCGTACGGTAAAGCCCTCGGTAACGAAGGGGCTGTATGTATTCTGCCAGGCTGGTCGATATCAGCAGCTATTCCTCCTTAACGATAAGGGAGAAATTACCTCCAGAGACATCCCACGTATTCTTGGTAACATCAAATGTGGGCCTGATATTGAAGGACTTGTACTTCCATCAGGTTATAATGCGTCTGTTATGCGAGTCAAACGCCAGTTCGCCGAAACAGTGAAACAACGCCAAGCGGAACGGGAACATACCTTGTCGTTATCCCAAGGACAGCGATATATCCTCCGTGAACTAAGGGTCCTCTTTGGTCTTAGTACTGATGAGGATGTAAAGATCCAAATCAACATTCTTGAAAAAACCTTCCGTGGTCCCATGACTACTGCTATCAACCGGGAACTTAACCGTATCCGCCGCAATGGAATGACGGGTGAACATCTAATACGAGCACTGACAGACCTTTATCATCAACACAGTATGCGTGATTGGTCAGATCGTCGGCGTCAGAGATTTGAAGACCATGTTATACCAAAGATAATCTGTAGCGAGGGTTTGGCATAGAAGAACTCATGTTTGTCAAAATACGCTTGAAAAAATAGCATACGATTATGATTACAATTAGCAGCTACATACATAGAAATGATTTGAGCGATATCATTCGGCGGTGGATGTATTGTGATGTATATCCTTCCGATGCAGATACGATTGTACGCCTGGTTCATTTCAATAATGTATACGTTTCCCGCTACCTGAAAATATTTTCAGAAAAAGTTTTTCGGGAATTACACCAAGAGGAACTGTACACGAGGCCTGCGTTTCTTAAGAGTGATCTGAAAGATATAATTGTCACAAATCCACCGTACCGCAATGCGCGGATAGATGAGTTAATTGATAACTACTACGCTGACCCGGGGCGATTTTACCGGGAGACTCCTTTCCATGCGACTTTATTCTTACGACGACAAGGCGACAGCGAAGAATATATTGGGTCATACAGGATAAAGCGTGTTCACAGGCTGGCTGAGAAATCTGCCCGGAAGATTATTGACAGGATGTTCGATACCATAAGGAAACATGCCGATTTACTCGCTGATGACCGCGCCAGAATTCTTGGTATTTCCCGAAATCAACTTTTGACATCTCAGGAAGAAATGAACGAAGAGTTTCTCAAGGCCGAGAACCGGTTGCTTGATGATTTACGACAAAAAAAGGAGATTCATGATACTGAAAATATGATAATCAATGACGTGGCGGGTATGAAGGTAATCCTTGATAATTCGCAACAGGACCGGCTCCTGACCTTGCTTCAGCATATGGATGACTGCGAGATCGTCGAAGAGGAGCGACACGCCGGAAGGTATAACGCCACAAATCTGATTGTATCTTTCAAACCGCCCCGTGAAGAAATACTTATTCAGCCCTTAAGCGATAAGATCATTAATATCATGCGGGGCAGGGGCTTTAACCAGGAAGATTCTAATAAAGCATTCTCCGAATTTGTTCGATCCGGAGAGGAAAGTATATGTCTGGAAATCATCGTTTCCGATTACGAGGAAATGCTGGAGAGTGAAATCGGCCGATGTATGCATGAGGATCGAATCATCGAACAGCGCTTGCGCCAGCAATATTGCGGTCATCTGGCAAAAAATATTGAATATCTTATGGAATATCTTTTCACGTTTCCTTCTACACCACAGCTTGAACTGGGAGAATTGCCGATCAAGCTCTGGAACCGGTACCTGCCTGATTACTTTGAAGAGGTTCTGAAAAGTCTTTTCCACATTCCACAAGGTAGTGTACTTGATTAGGAAATCTTTGCAATCTGAATAACCATTGACTTTTGCCTGTCAATCATTGTATTGACGTAATCCTACAAACCGGGCCCGATACGCCCGGTTTTTTGTGTTAAAAAAAGCTTTTGAGGTTCTAAAATTGGACAAACACCATAGAAGAGAAGTGGACCGCCGCCGCAATTTCGGGATCATCAGTCATCCCGACGCCGGGAAAACCACCCTGACGGAAAAACTGTTGCTCTTTGGCGGGGCCATCCAGCAGGCCGGGGCGGTCAGGGCGCGCAAGGCCGCCCGCCATGCGATGAGCGATTGGATGAGCATCGAAAAGGAACGGGGAATTTCCGTCACCACTTCGGTCATGAAATTCAACTACCGTGACTACGAAATCAATCTTCTGGATACACCGGGTCATCAGGATTTTTCGGAAGACACCTACCGGGTGCTGACTGCCGTTGACAGCGCCCTGATGGTCATCGACAGCGTCAAAGGTGTGGAGCCGCAGACGAAAAAGCTCATGGAGGTGTGCCGGATGCGCAACACCCCGATCATCACCTTTATCAACAAGCTGGACCGCGACGGTCTGCCGCCCCTGGAACTGCTCGCCGACATCGAAGAGAAGCTCCAGATCGAGTGCGTCCCTATGTCATGGCCCATCGGCATGGGTAAGTCTTTCCGGGGCGTCTATAATATCTACCGCCGGGAATTGCACCTCTTTACGCCTGGTGAGAATACCCAGCCCCAGGAGGGTGTTATGATAACCGATCTTGCCGATCCCCGCCTCGATGAGATACTGGGAAGCCAGGCCGGTGAGCTTCGCGAGCAGGTGGATCTGCTCGCGGGGGCCGCCAATCCCTTCGAATTGAAGCAATATCTGAAGGGCAATCAGACCCCCGTCTTTTTCGGCAGCGCCATCAACAACTTCGGCGTGAAAGAGCTCCTCGACGCCTTTGTGGAAATGGCGCCGGCGCCTGTAGCTCGCGCCGCCGTGACGAGGGAGGTGTCGCCCTATGAAGAGGCCTTTTCGGGTTTCGTCTTCAAGATCCAGGCGAACATGGACCCCGCCCATCGCGACCGCATTGCCTTCCTCCGTATCTGCTCGGGTACATTCCGCCGGGGGATGAAGGTGATTCACCACCGGATCGGCAAGGAAATTACCCTCGCCAACGCCACAATCTTCATGTCTCAGGATCGTACCCATGTTGAAGAGGCCTATCCGGGAGATGTCATCGGCATTCACAATCACGGCACCATCAAGATAGGTGATACCTTTACGGAAAATGAACCGCTGAAGTTCACAGGCATCCCCAACTTCGCTCCGGAGAACTTCCGGCGCGTACGGTTGAAGAACCCCATGAAGAGCAAACAGCTCCAGAAGGGTCTGGTTCAACTCTCCGAGGAAGGGGCCGTTCAGGTGTTCCAGCAACTGGGGAAAAGTGATTACATCCTGGGAGCGGTGGGTGTCCTCCAGTTTGACGTGACCGCCGAGAGGCTGAGAACCGAATACGGCGCCGACACGGTTTTTGAAGAGACTCCGTACACCGTCGCCCGCTGGGTCACATGCGATGACAAAAGCCGCTTCAAGGAGTTCGAACTGAAGAACGGAAACTCCCTTGCCCTTGACGCCGAAGGTCGCCCGACCTTTCTCACCGCCAGCGAGTACCGACTTGAACGATGCATGGAGAACTGGCCCGATGTAACATTCCTCAAGACGCAGGAACACAGCTAACCCATCCTTCCGTTTCCGAATCTCTCAACCCAAGCATAATGATATCGCTATAATAAGTAGTTTCGGTGCGCCGAAATTATTTTAAGATCCAAAATACTATAAGGTAACGGCTGAGGTGATGCGGCAGTTCATCCAGCCAATTTAACTCAGGACACCACTGTAACAAACCGCCGGCATATACCGATTATTGTGGCCATTTTTTTCTGTTGTCAAAAGGACAATTAATTGTTACAAAAATATATATAATTTAAAGGGATGGTCGACCATGGGAGAGGGTATTTCAGACTATACAAAATTTACCGTTGATCTGCGCAGACATATGTGGAAATCAGGTGTGGAAACGGAATTGCGCAGGTTAATGTTGCAAATAGCCGTTATGGGAAAATACATCTCTGCCAGAGTTCAGGAATCAAACCGGAAACTGGCCGGTTTAAAGAACATTCGCCTTTTCCGCCACGGTGAAGAGCAAATGACTATGGATAGAAACGCCGATGAAATTCTCAAGAACCAACTCCAGTATTCAGGGTTTGTCCGGGCGTATGCATCAGAAGAACAGGATTCTGTGATTCAGATCGGCAAGGGAGAAGAAAAATATTTCATTACTGCAGACCCTCTGGCCGGTTCTTCTTTAGTGGATACCAATCTGGCCATAGGAACAATAATCGGCATTCATAAAGAGCCAATGCGTGCCGAAGGCAGAAGAACGCTTGTGGCAGCTATGTATATTATGTATGGTCCCCTTATTACGATGGTCTATTCCGCGGGAAAGGGAACTCATGAATTTGTCTTGAACAGAGAAGGGGAATACGTTCTTTCAGAGAAAGACATAACCTTAAAGGAACGGGGAGACATTTACAGTCTGGGAGGATTGAGAAAAGACTGGAACCCGGAACACCTCAAGTACGTAGAATTCCTGGAGGAGGAAGGATACAAGCTCCGTTACAGCGGAGGGTTCGTGCCGGATATCAATCAGCTGCTCATCAAAAGAGGGGGTATCTTTTCATACCCTGCACTCAAGAAACGCCCACAGGGGAAGTTACGGCTTCTGTTTGAACTTCAACCCATGGCATTTATCATTGAACAGGCAGGCGGTAAGGCTACGGACGGCAAACAGGATATCCTGTCCATCAAGGTAGAGGATCTTAATCAGCAGTGTCCGATATATATCGGGAGCTGTTTTGAGGTGGAAAAGGCGAGAGAGTTTCAGGTTTAAAGCAGATATCGGGACATAATCGTAATTTCAAATCGTAAAAATGAGAGAAACCGGAGCCGCAAAGGTCTAAATGCTGCCCTCAGATTCAAGCATACGGTTAAGCCGACGTTCCTCTCCTATCGTGGTGGCTGCACCGTGTCCGGGATAAACAATAGTATCATCAGGCAATGTCAGCAATTTTTCGTGAATGCTCTCCTTCAATTGTTTGTGGTCATGACCGGGAAAAAGTCCGGGAAGGGTTACACCGATACCGCGCCTGAACAATGTGTCGCCGCTGAAGACAATACCATGACCAAAAAAACTAACACTATCCGAACTATGCCCCGGTGTATAAAGTACCGAAAAGTGTAAATCGTCAATATCTATGGTATCGCCATCATTCAGTAATATATCCGGCGGGAAGGGTAGTTTAAAGGGAACGAATACCAATCCTTTTGTTACCTGACTTGGTTTAGTGGGCGCTTTTATAGTACTTGTATCAAAGGCGGCCAATTGAGCCTTTGTGGCATTTTTAACGATATCAAGAGCGCTAAAGTGATCAATATGCACATGAGTAAGTGCAATGAAAGAGACCGATATGTTCAGTTCCTCCACAGCCTCTGTAATATGCTTCGCTTTAACGCCGGGATCGATAATCATACCGCGCCTGGTCGTTTCAG
>JAPLJS010000098.1 GCA_026388545.1 Deltaproteobacteria bacterium | reverse complement strand
GTGCTGACTTACCCGGAGACTCAGCCTTGTATGCTGTTTCTGTTCGTCGGCTCATAGCTTTGCACTCCGGCTTCCTTCGGACGGTCCCTCGCGGTTCCGCCCTTGCCTTCGGCTAGTACTTGTGTCAATGTACTCGACATTGACAGGATTCATATACAGGGGACTTTCACCCCATAAGTTCACGCCCGTGCCGGGCGTACACCAGCTAATCCACCGGACGGCTTATAGCCGCCGGTGATCAGCACGTCAGGCGTAAAACTTGACATTATATGCATAAAATGTTATTTATATGCATAAGGAGGTCAATTATGAGAACTACACTTGATATACCGGAAGATTTAATTAATGAGGCTATGAAAACTACTCATATTAATACAAAAACCAAGGTAATTATTACCGCTTTAGAGGGATTGATCAGGAAATCAAAGATTGCCGATTTGAAAAAATTTAAAGGAACGGTGGATTTGGACATTGATCTGGACGTCATTAGGGAGCGTCAATGTCGGTAATAGTCGATACATCTGTGTGGATTGAATATTTCAGGAGTGGGAATAATTCAGCAAAACTCGATTTCCTAATTGATGAAGACCTCATTGTTATTAATGATCTTATACTTGCAGAATTAGTTCCGTCTTTGAAAGTTCACAATCAAAGAAAGATTGTAAAATTATTGTATACTGTTAAAAAGTTATATTTACTCATCAACTGGGACCAAATTATCGAGTTCCAATTCAAATGTTTGAAAAATGGTTTAAATGGGATCGGCATTTCTGATCTAATAGTTGCCCAAAACGCGAAACAAAATCGCTGTGAAATTTATTCGTTTGATAACCATTTTAGACTTATGAAAGACATTCTTGAACTACATCTATTGGATTAAAAATGGCCCTCGCCGAACCTCAGCTTTGAGTAGGATGTTCATTCCGCTGTGCTTCATTCGCACCTCTCAAGCTGACCGTTAGGGCAATAAAATTAATACCAAAATCACCGAGTTATAAGGTATAATGGCAGCAAATATGTAAAGGGGTTAGTCATGAATAAGGAATATACAGCGATAATAAAGCAGGAAGGTGATTGGTGGATTGGCTGGATTGAGGAAGTGCCCGGTGTTAACTGTCAAGAACCAACCCATGATGAATTAATATCAAGTCTTCAGATTACCTTAAAAGAAGCTCTTGAATTTAACCGTCAAGATGCGCTTGCAGCAGTAGGAGCGGGATATAAGGAAGAAACAATCGCCATATGAAACGCAATGACCTGCTGAAGTATTTGCGATCACAAGGATGTGAATTTCTTAGAGAGGGTGGCAGTCATTCGTGGTGGTGGAATCCGACTCAAAACAAACGGTCATCTGTGCCTCGGCATACGGAAATCAATAATAATCTCGCAAGAAAAATATGCAAAGACCTTGGCATAAAATCACTTAAGTAAGCCCTAAGCGGGTAACCGGGGGAGGCTGGGCCTTGTATTGATTGACAATAAGTATTTAAACGGCCTTTGACATCCCATTAAGAAAAGCTTATACAAAACGACGTCTGCTTTGCCTTTTCAGTGGATTGTGTCACTAAACAATAAACGGGAGATATTCATGAATGAAACACACGTGGCCTTAATGATCCGTAACCGTATTCAGAACTATGGTGAAAGAACCGCGCTGCGTTACAAAGAAAGCGGGCAGTGGAATGATATCTCCTGGAATGCCATGGGTGATCAGATACAGGCGGTATCAAAGGGACTCCTTGAATTTGATGTTACGGCAGGAGATAATGTTGCCCTTTTTTCTCAGAATAGTCCGGATTGGACCATTACCGACTACGGTATCCTGACCGTCCGGGGAGTATCCGTACCCATTTATCCGACATCTTCGGCAAAACAGGCCGAGTACATTATTAACGAAGCGGAAATCAAGATCATTTTTGTCGGCGCCCAAGACCAGTATGATAAAGTAAAAACTTTTGCAGATTCATCCCCATATCTTAAGAAAATCATTGTATTCGACAGCAACGTCAAACTGGACGGCAACAATACCGCTGTGTATTTTAAGGATTTCCTCGATCTGGGAAGGAAGTCCGGCAGAGATGCCGAGGTAGAAGAGCGTCTGAACAATGCTTCCATCGATGATCTTGCCACCATAATCTACACATCCGGAACTACCGGTGAACCTAAAGGCGTCATGCTCCATCACTCCACTTTCTATTATTGCTTTATCGCTAATAAGAAACGCCTTGATGTCAGTGATCAGGATGTGTCCCTTTGTTTTCTTCCTCTGAGCCACGTTTTTGAGAGGGCATGGTGCTATTTTGCTGCCGAAAACGGCATGATCATCAACTACTGTGACGACATATCAAGAATTATCGAATACATGAAAGAAGTAAGACCCACCGTCATGTGTGCCGTCCCCCGATTCTATGAAAAAATCTACTCTGCGATTTTTGATAAATTGGAAAGCGCACCTCCGTCGAAAAAGAAGCTCTTCAAATGGGCCATCAAGGTTGGCGAACAGGCATACCTGAGGGAAAAAGAAAAAATGATGATACCTCCCAGCCTCAAACTAAAACATCTGATTGCCGACAGGCTCGTCTTAAAAAAGATCAGAGAGATTGTGGGCGGCCGAATCCGATTGTTCCCCTGTGCCGGTGCTCCTCTTTCAAAAGAAATTGAGGAATTTTTTCATTCAGCGGGGATATTTATTGCCTATGGATACGGGCTGACAGAAACCTGTGCAACAGTAACCGTCCATGATAAATACCATTTCAGGCCCGGAACCGTTGGTAAACCTCTGGATGGGGTTTATGTCAAGATCGCCGGCAATGGCGAGATACTCGTCAAAGGCCCTACAGTTACGAAGGGCTACTATAAGAAACCGGAGGCAACGGCTGAATCATTTGAAGACGGCTGGTTCAAGACGGGGGACGTTGGTATTTTGGAGGAAGGTTATCTTACTATTACAGACCGGATCAAGGACCTTATGAAGACATCGGGCGGTAAATACATTGCTCCACAGCTCGTTGAAACCATGATCGGCAAAGATTACTACATCGATCAGATAGCGATTATCGGGGACGCCAGAAAATTTGTGTCCGCGATTATTGTGCCCGCGTTTGACGCCTTGGAAGAGTATGCCAAAACCCATAATATTGCGTATTCTTCGCGGGAAGACCTGGTCAAAAATCAGGCTATCATTCAATTCTATCAGAAGCGCATTGATGAAAATTCTAAAGACCTTGCCGGTCACGAACAGATCAAGAAATTTATTCTGCTCTCCAGCCCCTTCACGCAAGAAGCCGGAGAGATGACACCGACAATGAAACTGAAGAGAAAGGTGGTTAACGATAAATATAAAGATATTATTGATGCCCTGTACACGGAAAAATAACCAGCCATCATTTTCTCGTTGTTTCCATTATACCGTTTTATAACCCAGTACAACACAAGGGAAAATACAAATTTTCAGACAGCAGAAAACCGTCTTTTTTTATGACATGAATTGTTGTACCTGGAAGGTGGGGTACAATTCATTTTCTCTCACAATAATAGGTCAAGGTCTTCAATCAAATTGTACAGGACTATTAAAGTACATAGGTGGCATGTTACTTGCTGAAATTTCCATACATTTGACATATCCCAAAGAGGTCTATTTACCTATGAATGCAATGCAACGATTCCGTATCATTCTGGCAGGAGGCTTAATACCGTTTTTCTTTTTATTTGTGTATCCCTTCAACGCATATTCAGAAGAACTTGCCGATGAAGAATTAGGCTTTATGGAGATCGAAGACGTTTTTACTGCCTCCAAACGTTTGCAGGGCATTCGGGATGCCCCCGCATCCATTACAATAATAACCGATGAAGACATCAAGAAATACGGTCACCGCAATCTCACTGATGTGGTTAAAAATGTAAGAAGCTTCTATACTTACTCTGACCGGAACTATGACTACATTGGCGTACGCGGATTCGCCCGGCTTGGTGATTACGGCAACCGTGTATTGCAGCTCGTGGACGGGCACACGTATAACGATAATATCTACGGGAGTTTTTCCATGGGGGAGGCCTTCGGGGTTGACATGGATGTGGTGAAAAAAATTGAATTCGTCCGCGGGCCGGGTTCATCCCTTTATGGTAGTAATGCCGTCCTCGGAACTGTCAATATTTTAACAAAAAAAGGCAAAGAAATTGACGGATTGTATACAAAAGCAGAGACAATGAGCTACAACACCTATACGGGCGGTTTAGTTTATGGAAAAGAATTCGAAAATGATGTTGATCTGATCTTCTCCCTTAGTTTATTGGACAGCAAAGGTCAGGATCATTACTATGCAGAGTTCGACTCTCCTCCAACCTCAAACGGATGGGCAAGAAATGCCGATGGAGAAAAAGCGAAGAAATTTTTTCTGAAAGCAAGTTATCATGATTTTTCTTTTCTCGCCAACATCGGCTGGAGAGAAAAATCGATCCCAACTGCGAGCTTTGACACCATCTTCAATGACAATCGATTCAAGACAGTAGATGAGCGAGATTTTGCAGAGATTAAATGGGAGCACAGCCTTGACGACAACAGGCGCGTGATGACCAGAGTCTATTACGACCGATATTACTACGAGGGAGATTATCCATATGACTACCCTCCCATTACCATCAATAAGGATAAGGCCCTGGGCCAGTGGATAGGAACAGAATTGAACTATTCCCATAAGATTGCATCCTCCTCTTTATTGATAGGTGGTGAAGTGTTGCGCCACATGGAAGCCAAGCAGAAAAACTATGATGTTGATCCACAAGTTATCTATGTTGACGATAATCGTTCTTTCACAACGTGGTCTTCATATCTGCAAGATGAGATGGATATAAGTTCACATTTACGTCTCATAGCCGGACTCAGATATGATCATTATTCGACTTTCGGAGAACACCTGAGTCCCAGGGTGGGTTTTATTTTAAAGCCGGTGAAAGAAAGTACGGTAAAACTGCTTTATGGTCAAGCCTTCAGAGCACCGAATGTATATGAACTTTACTATCAGTTCATAACACCGAGTGCCAGTACGTATAAAGCAAATCCTGATCTTAAGCCGGAGCTTCTCCACACCTATGAAGCCGTATGGGAGCAGGAACTAAGTACTATTCTGAAGTCAACAGTTTCGGCTTTCCGCTACGAGATCAAGGATCTCATCACGCAAGTACAGAACCCGGATGATGCATCCCTTCAGTTTCAGAATACAGATCGGGTCAAAGGTAATGGCTTAGAAATGGGCATAGAAATGATCTGGCCTGATGTCCTTAAAGGGCAGATCAGCTACACATATCAAGAGACAAAGGATGATGTTACCGGACAATGGTTGGTCAATTCTCCCCGCCATCTTGTTAAGACGGGAGTAACTCTTCCATTTTTTAGAGATAATTACAATCTTGGCGCCCAATGCAGATATATGAGCCAAAGATTAAATCGCGACAGAGAGTCTGTTAGTGAATCTATCGTTGCCGATCTCACTATATCTGCCCAAAATATGGTGAAAGGTCTCGGTATGTCTTTCGGTATTTATAATGTATTTGACGAAAATTACTCCGATCCCGTTTCGATTGATCACACTCAAAGGAACATAAGGCAGGATGGAAGAAACTATCGTTTCAAGATAGATTATTTATTTTAAACGCTTTCAAATATTTGCATGTCTATAGCGAAACGCATTATTCTAATATTTTTGATTATTCTTATATCTTCTTCGACTTACGCCGGGGAATTTAAGGTTGCAGTCGTCAAAAGTGATGGTCTGCTTCCCTATGATGAGGTCATTGCAGGATTCAGGGCCGAACTGCAAGGGCAGAGCATCCGCTTGATCTTTGTCGATGGCGTGGATAACCGGTCCACGTTGGCCGCGAAAATCTCTGCCATCCGACCTGCTGCCATTCTTTGTATAGGTACAAAGGCGCTGGAAAGCGTTTCGGATATAAAGAATATTCCTAAAATCTTTTGCCTCGTAACCCTTTCAAAGGCTTACACCCTTGTCAATAGACAGGATGTTTATGGTGTAGTCATTGATATCCCTCATGCAATACAATTTAAAATCATAAAAACCGCCTTTCCAAAAGTGAAACGCATCGGCGTCATCTACAACCCTGAACATAATCAGAAACTGATTGTCGAGGCGGAAAAGAGCGCACATGCCATGGGCTTTCGCCTGATCGCGATACAGGTTCATTCCATTAAAGCAATCCCTTCCGCCCTTCAGAAATTAGAAAACAGGATCGATCTTTTATGGTCCATCTACGACCAGACAGTGTATGGGCCCGAGACTGCCAAATATATCCTGCTATTTACACTGCGAAAGAATATCCCTTTTGTCGGTTTCTCACCCCAGTTCGCAAAGGCCGGCGCACTGTTGTCTCTTTATGGAGATCACAGGGATATGGGGCGTCAGGCAGCATTAATCGCTATAAAAATCCTCAACGACGAAATACCGGCCCCAAAAAGGACTGAACCCAGAAAGACAAGAATTGCTATTAATGAAAAGGTCGCAAAAGCTTTGGAAATATCACTTCCGGATTATTTTCTGAAAACGGCTGATAAAATTTACTAAGGGAAGAAAAGGCCTATATGAAACTAAGAAATCGAATGCCGCTCATCCGTTTACGACTAAAAGGAAAGATCATCCTGTACGGCATCATGATAATTGTTGTAATTGCCACCATTTTTACCTCCTATTTCATTATCACCGAAAAAAAAGCGTTCGAAAATGAGTTAAAAAACAGGGCTGCTTCTTTCGTCAGGAATCTTGCTTATAATTGTGAGTACCCTGTTCTCCTGGAAGATATACCAGCTATCAGAAAGTTAGCTACAGGTATGATAAACGATGAGGATGTATCGTTCATTGACATCCAGGACACAACAGGCAAAAAACTGTTAAGTATAGAAAAAGAAATTGTCCCGCGGGAAGGTGATGTTACAGTGCATCACATTCAAAAGGGAAATGATCAGACGGTTTTTTCTGAGCGCAGCGGATTTCTGTTCGTTTCTTTTCCCGTCTGGACACCTGTTGAAGAAGATTTGTTTCAAATTGCTGAATCAACCGGTACTCCGGAGAAACGGTCAATCGGAGAAATCACTGTGGGTTTTTCTCTGAACAGGACAAATGGACTTATCTATTCATCTGTCAAAAACACCCTGTTCCTCACAACAGTTATTACCGTTATAAGTATACTCTTCTTAATCATCGCATCAAACCGGTTAATACAGCCGCTGCAGATGTTAGTGGAAGGTACCCGGGAAGTTACGTCAGGTAATTTTTCCCACCGGGTTTCTGTGAACAGAACAGATGAAATGGGTGAACTGGCTGTTGCTTTTAATTCCATGACAGAAAATCTTGAAGACAACAAAAAATTTCAAGACTCCTACCATCAGATGCTGGAAGGAAAAATTCTTGAGAGAACAATGGAGTTGCTCGAACGAGAAGAGGCATTGAAAGAATCGGAAAGAAAGTATCGTACCATCTTTGAAAATACGGGAACGGCCATGGTAATTATTGAAGAAGATGGCATCCTATCACTTGTAAACACGGAATTTGAAAAACTAACCGGATATTTAAAGGAGGAAGTGGAAAACAAAAAGAATTGGATGGAATTCGTTGTAAAAGATGACTTACAAAAGATGAATATGTATCGAGCACTTCGGAAAACGAACCCGAATGCTGCCCCGAAACAATATGAGTTCCAAATTATTCATAAAAACGGACAAATTAAGGACTTATTTATCAACATCGACCTGATCCCGGGAACGAAAAAAAGTTTGGCATCTCTTATAGATATTACTGAACAGAAGAAACTTGCGGCTCAGCTTCTTCGTGCCCAGAAGATGGAAGCGATGGGCACCTTAGCAGGTGGTGTCGCTCATGATCTTAATAATGTCCTGGGAGTTCTTGTGGGCTACTCGGAACTGCTTCTCTTAGAAATCCCTGAGGGAAACCCCTTGAGAAGGCACGTAACACATATCTTGCAATCCAGCTTAAGAGCTGCCGCAATCATCCAGGACCTGCTCACCATGGCCAGAAGAGGTGTTGCCGTTTCAGAGGTTATTAATATGAATGATATCATTTCTGAATATCTCAAGACGCCGGAATTTGAGAAAATGATGTCCTTCCACAAACTGGTCAAGGTGAAAACTGACTGTGAAGAGAATCTTTTAAATATTATAGGTTCACCTTTACATTCGAGCAAGAGCATCATGAATCTTATCTCAAATGCCGCTGAGGCTATGCCCGATGGAGGTGTAATTACTGTTACCACATGTAACCGTTACTTAGATATTCCTATCAAGGGGTATGATACCATGGAGGAAGGGGATTACGTTGTGCTTTCCGTATCCGATACGGGAAAAGGAATTTCCCCCCAGGATATCAGCAGGATATTTGAGCCTTTTTACACAAAGAAGGTTATGGGGCGAAGTGGGACAGGCCTGGGACTGGCGATAGTCTGGGGAACGGTAAAAGATCATGGAGGATATATTGATGTCCAGAGTGAGGAGGGAAAAGGAACAACATTTTCCCTCTATTTCCCTGTCACGAGAAAGGAGTTACCCAAGGTTCAGCCGCCTGTCTCTGTTAATGAATATATGGGCAGGAGGGAGACACTTCTCGTGGTGGACGATGTGCAGGCACAAAGGGAGCTGGCGGTAGCCATGCTGAATAACCTGAATTATCAAGTGACATCTGTCTCAAGCGGTGAAGAGGCGGTGGAACACTTAAAAGCCAACAAGGCAGATCTCGTACTTCTCGATATGATCATGGATCCGGGCATCGACGGTTTGCAAACATACAAAAAAATTATCGAAATTACATCAAACCAGAAGGCGATTATCGTGAGCGGCTTTTCCGAAACAGACCGCGTTAAGGAAGCCCAGAAACTGGGAGCCGGCGCGTATGTCAGAAAACCCTACATTCGTGAGAAACTCGGGCTGGCGGTCCGGAGGGAACTGGATAAATGATTGCAAATGGCAGATAGAGCGCTGATGAGCCGCAATGAATCGCTCATAGTGTTTTCCGGATCACATGAACGGCGGTTGCCTTGAAAGATGCAACCACGTCGCTTCCCTCACGGAGCGATAGATTTTCCAGCGACTGGTGGGTTACATAGGCTATGAGGGGGAAACCGCATTCAAGACGAATTTTGTTGAAGAGCCCCATAGGAGTGATCTTAACAATATTTCCGTGAAATACATTTCTTGCACTTGTCGCCTCCCCCGAAGTACCTGTTGAAAGGGTCACATTCTCAGGGCGGATAAAACAGACGACTGTTCCCCCTATATCGACAGTACCGACTGCTTCAACATCCCGGCCTGAGACAGACGCGACAAAGGTGCTGCCATATTTTTTTGTCACACGCCCTGTTAAAACCGTCTCCATGCCCACGAATGAAGCGACAAATTCGTCCACAGGATTATTCATCACCTCCGCCGGAGATCCGATCTGCGCGATTTTTCCCTGATTCATGACTGCAATCTGATCCGACAACCTGAGGGCCTCCATCTGGTCGTGCGTCGCCATAACAGCCGTCGTTTTCGTTTCACGGAGGATTCGATCGAGGTC
Source organism: Deltaproteobacteria bacterium (assembly GCA_026388545.1). NCBI lineage: Bacteria > Pseudomonadati > Myxococcota > Myxococcia > Deltaproteobacteria bacterium. Next base: position 23,600 of record JAPLJS010000098.1, on the reverse strand, counting down.
TTCCATCAATGATTCACGCGTCGGCGGATCGAGGGACGAAAAAGGTTCATCGAGGAAAATGATCTCGGGCTTTACCGCAAAAGCCCTTGCGAGGCTTGTCCGCTGCGCTTCTCCGCCGGAGAGCTTCCGGGCGGAACGATTGACAAGGTGACTGATACCGAACCGCTCCAGATATTCATCCACCACACGCCTGATTTCATCTTGTCCCATTCCTCTAATTTTCAGGCCTGACGCGACATTATCAAAGACCGTTGTGTCAAAGAGAAGGGGTTCCTGGAAAACCATGGCAATATGCCTTCGATACGTTACTACTGTATGATTCGATTCGATCCTCTGTCCCCTGAAGATAATTTCACCATTTACTGACTTCAACAAACGGGACAACGCAAGCAGCAGCGTCGATTTGCCTGCTCCATTCGGACCGATAAGAGAAAGGACTTTTCCTTCCGGAAACGCGAGGGTGGGAATATCTAAAACAAGCACCCCTCCCCTCTTGACCTGAAGATTTTTGACCTCGAGTATGGCTTTCCCCGTATTCACCGCGGTCGCTCTCTCTGCTGGATATGTGTGAGGATAGAATTAATAAAAAACGCTAACAGCAACAATATAATGCCGAGGGCCATGGCGATATCAAAATTCCCTTTACTTGTTTCCATAACGGTTGCTGTCGTCAGGACGCGCGAGTATCCCTTGATATTACCACCGACCATGATGGACGCTCCGACTTCGGAAATAACGCCTCCGAACCCTGCCATTACAGCAGCCAGGAGGGGAAGCCGGGCCTCTTTTACCAATATCCATACCATCTGAAGGCGGGTCGCCCCGAGAGCCAGAATCTGCAATCTGAGATTCGCCGGCAAAGCCTGCATGGCAGCCAGGCTGATGCCCATGACGATGGGCGTGGCAATGATGGCCTGAGCGATGATGATTGCTGTCGGTGTATAGAGGATTTCGAGGAAACCCAGTGGTCCGTTTCGCCAGAGGAAAATGGTAACGAAGAGGCCCACCACTACCGGCGGCAGGCCCATTCCCGTATTGATCAAACTGATGACAAGCCTTCTTCCAGGAAATTGTGTGAGAGCCACCGCGGTTCCTACGGATACCCCGATCAGCAAGCTGATAAACGTCGCTGTACCAGACACCTTCAGGGAAAGCCAGGTGATGCCTAAAACTTCAGGATCGAGGGTAAAAAGGAGAATAAAAGCCTGCTTTATTCCTTCGATGATTATGTCCATGAACTGCGTCCTTCCTATACCACCACTGCTGTTGACTTAGGCTTTCCGAACCCGCCTCATCCCCCTCCCTCAATCCCTCCCACCAGGGGAGGGAAGCTTAATAACGGGAACTGATTGTTATTTTCCTAACGCTTCTACCTTCTTTCCTGCATCGGGGAAGAACAGAGGTGAACCATACTTCTCCACGCCAAATTTTTTAATTATACCCTGAGTCTGCTTGGAAACCATAAAATCTGCAAAAGCCTTAGATCCTGCGGCATTTACTTTTGGCCACTTAGCAGGATTGACCTCGATGACATGGTAGATGTTGAGCAGCACGGCGTCCCCTTGAGCGAGAATATCAAGGCCAAGGTTTTTCTTCAACGCGAGGTATGTTCCCCGGTCGGCAAGTGTATACGTTTTTTTCTCGGCGGCAATACTCAAGGTCTGTCCCATGCCGAGGCCCGTCTGCTGATACCACTTCTGCCCTTCCGGGTTAATTCCGGCAGCCTTCCATATGGCTTTTTCTTTGGAATGGGTTCCGGAGTTATCTCCTCGTGACATGAAGACGGCATTCGCTGCGGCAATCTTCTTGAAAGCCTCTACAGATGACTTCGACCCCTTGATTCCGGCGGGATCCGTTTTCGGCCCCACAATAATAAAATCATTATGCATGACAAGCCTTCTGTTGATTCCATACCCCCCCGCTACAAATTTCTTCTCCGCATCAGGCGAATGAACCAGCAGTACATCCGCCTCTCCTTTCTGACCCATGGTCATAGCCTGTCCGGAACCGACGGCGATGGTCTTGACAAAATAACCCGTCTTCTTTTCAAAGATGGGAATCAGCACATCCAAAAGACCCGAATCCTGGGTGCTGGTCGTCGTCGCGAGAATAATGTTTTTCTGCTGCGGTTGCGCAGCCATAGCGGGTAACACACTGAAAACAACGGCTAAAACGGATAGTATCACCATAATAAAACCAATTTTATTGAATCTTTTCACGATTTTACCTCCTGAAAAAAAATAGAATTAATTTTTATGCAAAGCAAGCAGTTACTTATTGCCCTGTGACTTCACCCATTCTTTGGAATTCGGGAAGAACAGAGGGGCGCCATACTTGTCTTTGCCGAAATCCTGGATGATTTTTTGACCCTTCTCTGCCGATATGAGCCATGCGACAAAGGTCTTGACATCTTTTTCATTCACCCTGGGAAATTTCCCGGCATTAACCGGGATAAGGGAAATATAATTCAACAGGGCATCATCCTTTTCCACAAGGATGGTTATTTTGATTTGATCCTTTATCGAGAGATAGGTCGCCCTGTCAATGACTGTATAGGCCTGCTGCTGGTCTGTGTAACGAAGGGTCGGCACATTTCCCTCGGCTCCCTTTTCATAGATTTTATACCAGGCGCCGGTCGGCTTGACCCCCGCTTTTGCCCAGAGCTCCATTTCCGCCACGTGCGTTCCCGATTTGTCGCCTCGACTGATGAATGCTGCGCCCTTCTCGGAAATTGTTTTGAGGGCCTCCGCGGCGGTTTTTAACCCTTTAACGCCTGCCGGGTCGCTCGCAGGGCCGACAATCACGAAATCATTGTACATCAGGGGAATTCTCTCCGTGCCGAAACCGTCTCTGATGAATTTTTCCTCAAGGGATTTCGCATGTACCATAACTATGTCAACATTCCCTTTTTCTGCAATCTTCAGGGCCGCTCCTGTCCCTGCGCCTACATGCCTTACCCGGATGCCTGTTTCCTTCTCAAACTGATCTTCCAAAACACTTACAATGCCTGAATCAATAGGCCCGATTGTGCTGGCCATGAGGATAAACTTTCCGCCCTGTGCCAAACTCAGACAGGGAATAAACATACATAACAAACTTATCCATAACCACTTTTTCATAAGAAAAATCCTTTCTGCTGTCTGTTTTGCCGAGACATCAAACCGCCGAGTACAGTATTTTCCCGGAGTTTTTGAAGTCATAACCACCCAATTTATCTACTATTTTTCGAAATTCCCCCGATTTAAGAACATCTATAAATGTCTGAAGCCCTTTTTCAAAAAAGGTCGCCTGATCAAGGATCATGTCAAAGCTTTCCCAGGTGATAGGTATGAATTGAAGACCCAGGAGTTTTGATACCACCGCAGTGGCTATCCCCACATCCGCTTCTCCCGAAAGGATAGAAAGACCTACGTCAAAATGTGTGTAGACCTCAACATCATAGCCGGAAATTCCAACCGCTGTAATCCCCAATCGCTGCAGATGGTAATCGATGAGCAGCCGCGTACCGGAGCCCTGCTGTCTGTTAATAAATCTGTTGCCTTTCTTGGCCAGATCCTCAAAGCCTTTGATCTTGCGCGGGTTGCCGGGGGCGACCAGAAATCCTACCTCACGCTTGAAGAGATTGACAACGACAGCTCTCACATTCGACAGATAGGTCGCCAGATAGGGAATATTATATTGGCCGCTTTTGACATCGAGCAAATGGGACCAGGCAATATCGGTATAACCCATGTTCAGAGCCTTCAGTCCTTCTGTACTACCAGTATTTGCAGAAAAGATGTAAAACTCAGGATGTGAATTTCGCATACAGGTCTGAAGTATATCCAGAACCGGGTCATTGCTGCCTGCTGCCAGCAGGGCGCCTGAAATATTTTTGCTTTTCGGTCTAGCTTCCTTGATTCCCTGCCCTGCGTTTGTTTCAATCCACGCATCAATCAGCTTTTTCGGGAATATCCATTTCCCCGTGACCCGTGTGGCAGGAATCCGTCTCGCTCTGACGAGCGCGTAGACCTGCTTCTCATGGATACCGAGATACTGGGCTACCTCTTTTGTATTGAGCATATCTCCGGACATAACATCCTCCCCGAAAGTGATAGAAAAGGATACACGAAGCTGAAAAGAACTTCAAGATAACAGATTACAAACAATTACTGAATCTTACTTTTGTTTCTGAATTATTCTAAAAGTAAACGCAGGGTATGAAAAAGAGCCCCTGGTATCCCCCGGGGCTCTTTATAGCGCAACAATTATTAATAATAACCAGTTTAGAAGGTCAGCGTCAGTTTATGCGTCACGAGATAGTCATTTTCAACCTTGTTTGTTGAACTGGTGCCCTTGAAGGCATCGCCTGCCCAGAGGTACCCAAAACCGATCATGTATTCGAGGTTGTCATAGATCTTGTAAGCCGCGGTAAGATCGGCCTCGTAACCGAGCTTCTTGCTGACTAACTCTGTGGTGGTCGGATTTTCATTGAGTTTTGCAGTGGTAACATTGAACTTTACATCCAGTTTGGGCATCGGCTTAATGCCGGCGAAGAGCTGGCCGCCGAAGACGTTATCTATATTGTTCGCCACGGTTTGATAATTACCCACTGCACCATACCATCTGCCCATATCATAGTTCATCAGTATCAGGCAGGGATTGAAGTCGTTCCCCGTCTTCACTCCGCCTTCATACTTACTGCCTGTACCATTCGCATCGGTTGTCTTCTTATCACCCGATGCATAGAACACAACAGCGCCTACGTACGCCGGTTTAAGATCAGCATTGGCCATTATATAGCCTCGCCATGCCGAAATATCCTGATCCATCCGGATGGTTGCGTTTTCTGTTATGTATTCTCTATATTTACCCGTGGCAAAACCGAGTTCTGCCTCGACATAGACGGGCCCGAACTTAGCTTTCGCGTACGGATTAATGGCATAGTACTTTGCCTTGTAGCCGGTGGCTTGACTATCGGCATTGGAAGTATCAAGTACGTATTGTAATTGAAGACCAGCCTCCCCCGCGTTCCATTTGTACCATCCTTCCAGAGCAAACTTTTCCGAGTCGTGCTCTGACGCGTACCCTGCTGTCCCATATTGTGTCGCGACAACTCCCTTACTTCCTTCAACCTTATCCCAGACGGCACGCACGGTTACCGGACCCGTCACGAATATGTACCTCGCCCTTGCGCCGTTGTCCGTCTCGCTATTGTTTCCATAGACCGTACCCCAAGCGCCCCTGTTCATGTATCCCGCCTGAAAGGTGCCGATAGGAACGGCAAAGGTCACAAACGCATTTTCGAACTTGATATTCTCCGAAATGGTATCAGGAGTTGCTGCATATCCTGCCGCGGCGCCCCATACCTTTTCCATGGCATCGAACCGGGTTGTGAATGTCAGGCCTTCCGCTATCTTAAAGGTTGTTCCAATCCTCGCCCGCTGCCAAATACTGGACACGCTTCCGTATGTAGGATCTGCCAGCTTGCGGTTGTTGTCATACGTACCCTGCGCAACATATGACCCGTCGAACTTAACATCGGCCGCCGCCGCTGGCATGGAGAAGGCCGTAATCAGTCCAATTGATAGTAAAATTAAACAAAACTTTCTCATTTTTTCCTCCTGTCTTTAGTTTAGTTTCAAATTGACCTTTCCGGGCATGATTGTGGAAAGATCGCTTTTTAAATTGTAATGAGAATACCCTCTCAACGTTACACGCTGATGACAGAATTATGAAGGTTCTGTTAATTCAGTCAGCTTGAATTGAAACCCGAAGGGGTACTTTTCTCAGGCTCATCGATATAAGGATGTTGCGCTTTTCCCCTTATCTTTTGAAATCACCGTGCTTCGCAATGATACATAAAGAAGGAAAAAATGCAAGAAAAAAAATTACAAAATATTACAATTTATTACTAATATATCCAAAATAATCCAGTAATCATTCGGGAAAAGCGGCAACTTTTAGAACTTGCGAAATCACTTCAAGCCATGTATCTAAGAAGCCGCTGAGTCATTTCATGAAATAAGACCTTAAAGCAAATTGAAGCGTTCCGGCCATAAGGAGAATATATGAAAAGGTTTTCGAAGATATTCATTCTTCTTTTCATCCTTGTCTTTCTTTTTCCTCTGTCACTTTATGCAGAAAAACCATCCTTTGTTGATCTAACAATCCTTCATGTCAATGATACCCATGGGCGTATTCAGTCGTATATGGAAACAGGAATGGACAAAAAGAAAATGGTTAGCGGCGCTGCCTATCTGGCTGGAATGATCAAAGAAGAAAGATCAAAGAACCCGGAGGGTACTTTACTGCTCTCGGCGGGAGACATGTTTCAGGGAACGCCTGTTTCCAATCTCTTCAAGGGGCAACCGGTCATCGATGTGATGAATTATCTGAGATTCGATGCAATGGCCGTCGGAAATCACGAATTCGACTGGGGGATGGAGGCCTTTAAACATTTTCCGGCTATGTCCAACTTCCCTTATTTGTCTGCGAATATCAAAGATGACCTTGATCAATACCTCCCGGGGGTTAAACCGTATATCATTGTAACCAGAAAAAGCGTAAAAATCGCAATTATCGGTTTTACCACACCTGAAGTTCTCTACGTCACAAAACCCGGTGATGAAAAGCGAGTGCTCGTTTACAAGCCGGAGGTCATCCTTCCCCACCTCATAGATAAGGTAAAAGACGAAGGGGCCGCTATTATTATCGTTCTTTCACACTTAGGCGTGAACGCCGATAAAGAGCTGGCACGGGGTGTTTCCGGCGTTCATGTAATCGTTGGAGGGCACAGTCATACGCCATTGGCAACGCCGATAGTCGTCGGGGATACAATTATTGTCCAGGCAGGCTGCAACGGATTATATCTGGGAATATTAAAACTCAGAATCGATACGAATACCGGCATGATCCTTCAGCACACGGAAGAAAGAGAGCTCAGACAGGTAATCGCCGATAAAGGCGATCCGTATGATGAAGAAACAGCCAAGATTGTTCAAACATACTATGGTAAAATTCAAAAGGAGTTTGCCCGGGTAGTCGGTGAAACTTCCATCGATCTGGTAAGACATCACCAACAGGAATCGAACGTAGGAAACCTTGTATGCGACGCCATGAAGGAAACAACAAACGCGGATATTGCCTTTCTGAACAGCGGGGGAATCAGAACCAATATCCCAAGAGGGAAGATCACGATGGAGCAGGTCTTTACCCTTCTGCCGTTCGATGACGCACTTGTGACCATGAACCTTACAGGGGAGCATATCCTTGAAATTCTCGAACGCAGCGCGAAGCTGGAACGCGGAATCCTGCAGGTATCGGGCATAAAAATTCGTTATGATTTATCCGAACCGGCGGGCTCCAGAATTAAAGATGCATATGTTGAGAGCAGACCTTTAGATAGACAAAAGACGTATACGGTAACAACCGTTGATTTCCTGGCCGATGGCGGCGACGCATTTTCGACCTTCAAGAAAGGGAAAAATATCGTCTACGGGATGGCCTTGCGGGATGTTTTCGTATCCTACCTTAAAAAGCACTCCCCTGTTTCCCCACGGACAGAGGAGAGGATTATCATTAGTATAGAATTGAAGAGACTAAAGCTTCATGACGAGCAGGTAGGTCTTTCCCGTGTCAACCTCTTTGATCTGCAGCCTCAGCTCAATTGCCTTTTTCGATTCGCCCGGGAAAAATATAAACCCATGGGCGATCTCACCGGGCCTGATGGAACGGTTTTCGAGGGACCTCTTTTCCAGATCCGACCTGATTCTGGCTTGGACATCCGTGTCGCTCAATCCTTTTGAACCACCCATGGTGATTCCCGCAGCCGCACCCAGGGCCGCCCCTTTCATCGCCGCATCAGCAACATTATGCCGCGATACAATGCCGATTGCCGCACCGACAATACCGCCCGCAACACCCATGAACGCGCCATATTTCCCCGCCTCCGGTACAACCTTACCCAGTTCCGTTTTCTTATTTATTCGATCATAGGCCATTCTTTCCTCAAGAACTGGCCAGAGGTTGTTTTCACCATCCACCAGAAATGTCTGACTGGCTATAATGTCTATTGGATGTTTCCCTTTATTGTCAAAAATGACTCTGACAGGCAATATACCCGCACCGACGATGTCAAATCCGAAAGCCGACTCCGCTTCTTTCTTATCTCCAAATGACTGAGCGGCCAACACCGCGCCGGCAACTTCTGTTGCGTTGGGGTATCCGGCGGGCATTTTGAACGGTACCACCCGTGCCTCGTAGCTTGCACAACCCATGAAAAAGACAAGGATACTTATAGCTGAAAATATCCTGAAGAATCTGCCGGTCAGCATTGTCGAACCTCCTGTTTCAAATAGTCACAAATAAGTTACAGAAAAGGAATCTCTTTGTCAATCGCAATCGGCGTTACGATTTTCACGTTGACAGGGATCGAGTTCTCTATGATAACTAAAAAAGTGGTTGGTCCACTCATTGTTCAAGATTGAAGACCTGCTTCATAGAGGGCTACTATGGAAAAGATAAGAATGGGAATCAGTTCCTGTCTTTTGGGGAACAATGTCAGATACGATGGAGGACACCAGCATGACCGATATATCACCGATACCCTTGGGCGATATTGTGAATGGGTGCCCGTATGTCCGGAGGTTGAGTATGGACTCGGGATTCCGAGAGAAGCCATGCACCTCGTCGGAAATTCTGAAAAGCCGCGCCTCATAACAATTCGGACGGGGATTGACCATACTGATGGAATGCTCACATGGGTAAAGAAAAGGCTAAAAGAACTCGAAAGCGAAAACCTCTGCGGATTCATATTTAAGAGCAAATCTCCCAGTTCGGGGATAGGGGGGGTAAAAATTTATACACCCCCAGGCATGCCTGGCCGCAAAGGCGCCGGCATATTCGGCGGCGCCTTTATGAAACATTTCCCCCTTGTACCGGTTATAGATGAAGGCCGACTCCATGACTCCACCCTGAGAGAGAATTTCGTCGAGAAGATATTTGTCTATAAAAGAAGGAACTGCTAGAACTTATAGAAAATTACCACAGGGGATTGGTTCCTCTCATTGTTCCTCTTATGCTGATTAGACATTACGTCCGAAAGTTCAACGAACCTTATTTAAAGAAACAATATTACCTGAATCCCCATCCCCTGGAGCTGATGTTACGAAACCATGTATAGAGGCATGAAAATCTCTATTATTCTTCCAGAAATTCCCTTTTCATAATTTCACCGTTTCTGCCGATCACCACTTTTTCCAGCGGTATTTTCATACCCGCCATATCCATCCCTTTCCGGATAATCATGGGAAGGCCCTGACAGCAAGGCACCTCCATCACGAGCACGGTAATGCTCCTGATATGAGCTTCGAGAAATATCTCGGCAAATTTATGCGCGTACATCTGGGCATCATCAAATTTCGGGCATCCGACGAGAACCACTTTCCCCTTCAAAAAATCATCGTGAAATCGTGGATAGGCAACAGGGGTACAATCTGCCGCGACCAAGAGGTCTGCCTCCTTTAAAAATGGAGCGGTCGGCGGTACGAGCCTGATCTGTACCGGCCAGTGGGACAGAGCCGAAGTGCTGCATGTCTGTGCGGCAGGTTCATTTGCCTTCTGACATGGTGTTGGAGATGCAAAGCTCTGGATCAGTGAAGACGGGCACCCGCAGGCCATAGCCGGCGTTTCCGGAATCCGCGCCGCTTCCTGAGATTTCAGATGCTTATCAACAGATACCTTATCAAACTCTTCTGCCTCACAATCAACGATTCTGAGGGCGCCTCTGGGACACTCACCCAGGCAGGCCCCCAGTCCATCGCAATATTTTTCTGCTATCAGTTTAGCCTTTCCGTCCACAATCTGAATGGCGCCCTCGGCGCAGGACGGAACACATAATCCGCAGCCGTCGCACTTATCCTCATCAATCTGGATCATCTTTCTCTTTACCTTCATAAATCTTCCCCCTCTATTATACGATATTTGTTACGAAGCTTTCTTTCACCATTCATACACATTTGCCATTACTATAATCTCCCTGTTTTCTTTTCACATTGACTAAAGTCAAAAAATTTCACCTTATCTTCTCATTTTTTCCTTTTGGGCAATGATTTATTACTTTATAATGCAACGATCTAACTAAAGTAGCCTCATGTCAAAGAAGACAGATGTTACTTTATAGGAGAGGATGAATATGAATGTGATCGATCATATTGCTACAATCCCCCTTTTTGAAGGTTTACCAAGAAAACAGCATGAAACACTGGCTATGATAGCGCTAAACCGCTCTTATAAGAAAGGCCAGATAATCTTCTCGGAGGGGGATGAGGGGGTGGGTTTTTATGTGATCATCTCCGGTCGGGTAAAGATATTCAAACTTTCACCGGAAGGGAAAGAGCAGATACTGCACATGATGGGGCAGGGAGAAATCTTTGGAGAGGTGCCGGTTTTTACCGGACAGGGGTATCCGGCCTACGCTGAAGCCCATGCCCAGAGTTCACTCTTATTCTTTCCCAGGAATGCATTTATCGAACTCATTAAGAAAGATCCTTCATTGTCTCTGAATATGCTGGCCGTGTTATCATGGCGCCTTCGAAAATTCGCGGCCCTGATCGAGGACCTCTCATTGAAGGAAGTACCCGGGCGTCTTGCTGCGTATCTCCTCTACCTCTCCAAAAGATCCGGAAGCGGAGACGAATTTGATCTCGATATCTCCAAAGGGCAGCTGGCCTCTCTTCTCGGTACGATCCCGGAAACCCTGTCACGCATCCTCGGCAAAATGAGCAGGCAGGGATTGATCAACTCAACAGGGTCACATATCAGGATACTGGATCGCGCAACCTTGGAGGAAATTTCCACAGAAGGGAAAAAACTTGAAAATAGTTAAGACTGACGGAAGCGACCAATTATATAAGTGTACTTGACAGAAATACCTCTAAAGCGGTACATATCTATTATACATAATGCAATGGAATAGCCATTCCCTCTCAAAAGGTATTTGTATGTCGTTCCTTAAGGATAAAATCAAAGAAGAAGAATCACATGATGAAAAAGGCCGTATCACGGAGAAAAAATTTACCCTCAATGGGAAATTAGAGGGTGAATATACATCCTACTATGATAACGGACAAATCATGGTCAGGTTATTCTTCCGTAATGATAAGAGAGAGGGAGAATCTGCTTCCTATTACAGGGACGGTCAAATCGGGGAAAAAGGTACGTTCAAAAACGATAGTCTGGAAGGCGAATATATCTCTTATTATGAAAGCGGCCGGATCAAAGAGATTGAAAACTATCAAAATGGTAAATGTGACGGAAAATACACACTTTTTTTCACAACGGGCCAGATAAAAGAAGTGGAAAATTTCAAAGATGGCAAGTTTGACGGCGAATACATCTGTTACTATAAAGATGGTCAGATTAAAGAAAAAGGAAGCTTCATAAACGATAAACGAAACGGGACATATATTGCTTTTTATAAAAACGGCCAGGTCAGGGAACAGGCAACATATATACATGGAAAGCTGGAAGGAGAGTTCTTATCTTTCGATGCAGATGATCCGAGATATCAAGGAGACGACGATGAAGATGTTTCATACCCGTTCACCGATGAGATCGATGTGAAAGATAAGGGAAAAAGGATTGATGATTTACTGAAGAATATTGCCGATTTCGAAAAGGAGCTGAAAGAGAAATGATGATCAAAAAGATCCTGATTCCGACAGATGGTTCCGATTACGGGGCAATTGCTCTTGAATACGGCATCACTATTGCCAAGCGTTTTGAAGCGCAACTGATTGGCCTCCATATCATGGATATCCGCTTGATACAAGGCCCTGTATTTACCGACATCTCAGGTTCCGTCGGCCTTCCTCCTTATCAGGAATTTCTCCCGATGTTACAGGGTAGTCTTGATGAAAGGGCAGAGATAATTTTACAGGCATTCAAGACGCGGTGTGAAGAAGCGGGATTGCAGCCTGAAATTAAAAAAACTGTCGGTGTTATTGATGAAATGATTATCGAAGAGGGTAAGAATGCCGACATGATTCTCCTTTCCCAGAGAGGCGAACATTTTCACTTGGGCGGGGGCAGCATTCTCGGATCTACGGCAGAATCCGTAATCCGTAAATCAGGAAAGCCTGTCATGGTTACTCCTAAAACTTTCCGGGAAATCGAAAGCATGGGACTGGCCTACGACGGAAGCGGGCCAGCCGAAAATGCCTTAAAGCTTGCAGGTGAACTATCAGGGTATGCCTCCTGGCCCCTAACCGTCATCATCATCACGGATGATCACGATATGGAGGTAAATCTCACAAAAAAAATAGAGGATTTTCTCACATCATACACAATTGACTGCGAGATTATTATTCTCAGGGGCAAAGAGGACCGTGAAATTATCAAATTCGTCCAGGACGGCTCTGTCGAATTAATGGTCATGGGGGCATATGGTCACAACAGGCTCAGAGAACTGATCCTCGGCAGCACTACCTCCTATGTCATACGCAAAAGCGCAATTCCTGTTTTGCTCACTAGGTAAAACTTTTTAGTAATGAAAAGCTTTGACGATTCATGAAAGAGACGCTCGGTCAGTATCTAAGAAGGAAGAGGGAATCGCGCCTTATATCACTGCAGGAGACCTCTCACTCCACAGGCATAAGCGTTCCTGTGATCGCGGCCTTAGAAGAAAATGACTTCCATTTAATCCCTAAGCCGGAGATGATCACGAAATATTTGAAAAATTACGCCGCTTATTTGAAGTTGAATAAACAAGATGTCCTGAAACGCTATCAGACACAACGTGAGCTTACTCATCAGAAAAAACACCTTTTTCCCCGGATATCTCGCTACTCCGAGGAGAATACATCTTTTAAACAACTAAACAGAGAAAAACGTTTTTTCAAGAAGCGCTTTACCGAAGGCATTTTTTGGTCAGGCATTATTCTTTGGGCTCTCGCCATTTTTTTTCTTTATGTCCATGTGCTGTCACCGAAAACAGAAACGCCCGATACTCAGGAAATAGTTGCATCCAAAGATGTCCGTAAGGAAGCATCTCATGAAAGAAATACTCTGATACCCTCTGTCGCTTCCGAAAAACCGGAGAGTCCACCGGTCAGGGCTTCCGGCCGTTCGGAGGATCGTTCCGCACTAATGCCATCTCGGAATGTTATCCCTTTGGAGCGTGACAGCGGCGCGAAATATGCGAGTACCCAAGCCCAAAATATCCCTCTGCCAGGAAAAGCAAAAGTCATCGGAAACAGGGACAGCAAGCGATATCACCTACCTGGCATGAAATATTACAATAAAGTCAAGTTATATCATCGGGTTATATTTAATTCAGAAACAGAGGCTATCAAGGCAGGGTATAGCAAGGCCAGTGATTAAACCACTTCTGTAAACTTGCCATTCTTCCATTCGCCGACATATTTTTCGCCGGTAGGATGTGTTAGTGTGCCTTGTCCATGATAATCATCATTCTTAAACTGGCCTACATATTTCGTTCCGTTTGCAAAAGTCACCGTTCCCTGTCCATTTTTCTTTCCGTTCTTAAACTGCCCCACATATTGCCCATCAGGCCGCGTCATTGTCCCCTGTCCATGAAGCATACCACTCTCAAACTGCCCTATATATTCCCCACCGTCAGGGTAGGTCATGGTTCCTTGACCATCAAACAAACCGGTTTTCCACTGACCAACATACGTTCTTCCATCAGGAAATTCGGCTGATCCCTGTCCTTCTAAAACACCATCCTTAAATTGACCTGTGTATTTTCTCCCATCAGAAAACGTCAGCTTCCCCTGCCCATTCATTTTGTCATCTTTGAATTGGCCTTCATACGTCCTGCCGTCCGAAAACTTGATCATTCCCTTCCCATTCATCATATCATTCTTCCATTCACAGAAGTATTCAGTGCCATCAGGAAGCGTTAAAATTCCTCGCCCATTCTTCTTACCATCTTTAAACTGCCCCACATATTTTTTACCGTTGGCCTCGGTCAGAGTTCCCTCTCCATTAAACTCATTATTACTGAATTGCCCTGTATAAAACCTGCCGTCCTGATGGGTCAGAACCCCCCTCCCCTCCTTCTTATTCTCCTTCCATTCCCCGATATAATGCATGCCATCATCACCGGACATAGTCCCGTGGCCATTAAACAGATTGTTTTTAAACTGTCCTACATAAGTCCCTCCATCAGGAAAGGTCATGGTTCCCTGACCATTTAATTCACCATTCTTTAACTGACCTATATATTGGGTGCTTTCCTGGAAGGTCATTGTTCCATGACCATGAGGTTCACCTTCTTTCCATTCACCTGTATACGTTTTTCCATCGGAAAAGATCATGGTTCCCTGGCCGCTAAACTCACCATTCTTAAATTGACCGACATATTGCGCACCGTCAGGGAAGGTCATGGTTCCTTGGCCATCCATTTTGTTACTCTTCCAATCCCCCGTATAACGCAAACCACCCGGGTAGCTCAGCGTGCCTTGCCCATCCCACTTGCCGTCTTTCCATTCCCCCACATAATTCATACCACCCGGATAGGACATCGTCCCTTGTCCATCCATCATAATCTTTTTGTCAGGAACTATGTTCTTTGCAGTTTTCTTTCCGGATAGCTTTGCAAAAAACTTTTTAAAAAAAGGGGGCATTTTTTTATCCTCATTTTCAAGAAATTGATAAGATATCTTTCAGACAATCCACCATACAAGTGTCGCTCGGCACACTATCTCGCTTTTTGTTTAAGTTTTCATATGTCATTTTTTTACTTAGAATTTTCTTTCGAGTGGGGCAAGTATAAGGGGAAATGAGTTTGTGTGTCAAGAAGAAGGATACCGTAAGATGCGCTATTCTCCCGTTATGCGTGATTGACTTTTTCATCAGGATCATTTAAGAAAGACCCTCATTTTATAAATAGGAGCATTCTATGGGTTTTTTAAAAGGTCCGATGACCTTTTCGCAGTATCGGGTAACCGGTGAGCCTTCAGCGGATTTCAACAAAATTTTCGATGAGCGGATTAAAAGATACGCCTTCCCCGATTTTATCGGTGCGGCGGCAGAAAAGGCCATAGGCTGGACGGATATAGCAGATCCGCTCGATACTGGATTTGCCTACGCGAAATACAATTTCGGAAGTTATCTGCTATTCTCGCTGCGCATCGACAGAAAGATCGTTCCGCCCGCACTGCTTACGTTAAAATGCCTCCAGGCAGAGAGGGATTTTATCGCGAAGCGGGATACCAAAAAGATTCACCGGGCACAGCGGGAAGAGATAAGAGAAGCGGTGCGGTGTGATCTGTTGAAAAAGGTCCAGCCGACTCCCTCCTTCTTTGAGATATGCTGGCATCCCCAGGAGAAAAGACTTCTTTTTTCAAGCCTTTCCGACAAGATGATTGACGATTTTCACGGTCTCTTTAAAGAATCTTTCGACTTCTCTCTCCATCCTTTCCTCCCCTGGGATCCGCAGTATCTAAGCCAGGAATTTGCTGCACATTTTATTTCATTGGAAGCCCTACCATGGGGCAGGGAATTTCTCACGTGGCTTTGGTTTAAGAGCGAGGAAAAAGATGGGATGATCACTATTGCGCCGGGGGAAGATGTGGAAATGCACTTCGTCAGGCGAATCGTTCTTACCTCCGGAGACGGCGATTATTCTGAACAGGTGGTCTGCCAGGGGATGCATTCCGACTTGAAAGAGGGCAAGGAGGCCTTGCGGCAAGGGAAAAAGATCAAAGAAGCGCGCATTAAATTGTGCCTCGATACGGCAAGCTGGGAATTCACATTCAAGGCTGACCGGTTTCAGTTTCAGTCATTGAAGTTGCCTGAAGCGATGGGGATGGAAGATGACGAAAGGGATGATGAAGGAAAAACGCTGGAGAGGATATATTTACTGGAACAGGCCGAAAAGACGATGGAACGGCTCTTCGAGTCTTTCTTGCAGATCCACCTTTCGCGGAAGTGGGAAACGGAAGAGATGACAAGCATGGCCAAGTGGCTGCAAAGGTGACAACTCCCCGATTATTTGAGGCCCATCAAGTGTCCCAAACGAAACTTGACATGGCAGTGCTGCTATCCTTTATCGTGGCAAAATAATAAACCCCCGGGATATCCCCCGGGGGTTTATTATTTTTTCTTAAAAACAGTGTGACGCTTTCTTGTAATCACCAACTGCCGTAATTAGTTTAAGGTGAAAATTTTTATCTTTTCCCTGCCAAACAGAGATCAGGATAATGTTTACCCTCCTTAGTATCTGCGACCGGCTCCGCTGTTTCCGCCGCCGTTTCCGCCTCTATACCCTCCGCTTCGTCCGGAATCTCGTCTCTGACCTCCCATATCTTTTTTGGGTCTGGCTTCATTGACGACGATCGTATTCCCGTCGAGTTTTCCTCCGTTGAACATCTCGATGGCTTGACGCGCACCTTCTTCTGCTTCCATCTCCACAAATCCAAATCCCTTGGATTGTCTTGTATAATTATCCTTGATAACGGTTACGGCGGCGACGATCCCCGCAGTCGTAAAATTATCCCTTAATACCTCTTCGGTAACATTCGCTGTGAGATTGCCTACATATAAATTTTTGTTCATTTCGTTTTCCTTTCTTCTGAATGGTTGATTGTTTTTTTAAACCTGCTTCGACAATCGCGCAGGTTCATTGTTAAAACTTAAAAAAAAGCACTCCCATTATAGTGTGTCTGAGTGCCTCTTTTACGCAAGCCTCTTACGCAGCCTTAACGTTGCTCGCCGATGGGCCTTTCGGACCCTTTTCGATATCGAATCTTACGCGCTGACCTTCACATAAGGTTTTGAAACCGTTGTCCTGAATTGCGCTGAAATGAACAAAAACATCTTCACCTTCATCACATTCGATAAATCCGAATCCTTTTTTTTCATTGAACCACTTAACTTTACCTTCTGACATTGCGGACATCCTCCTTTCTGATTTTTTTCTAAGTCGGATTACCACCATGACAGAAATAAAAAACCACCAAGACTCTAAAGAGTATGGTGGTTCACCTTACGCTCCACAATGTCTATACCCAACTTACACCATTGTCAAAACCTTCTCCCATGAGAAAAAGACAACTGGGGGTATTTTTATTATGGACCATCATAAAAGTCAAGTCTTTTATTGAGATCATATATTAATGCACTATGATTATGTCGGCGTTTCGTTGAATTGGGAACCCCAACGGCTCTTTTTCAGGAAATTATTTTGGAAATGACCATGTCCGGCGCCGTCATCGTCATCCGGAACTTCGACGATTTCCTCGGACTCATCCCATTGCTCTGTTTTGACGCCTGGTCTTAATCTGATCGGAGAATAGACGGCTGTTTCAATGGGAGGCGCAGGTTCCATGCAACCCTTCATTTTGTAATCAAAATGCCTTGACACACACAACTGTCTTCTCCTATACTTCCGAGTTCCAAAAAGGAATTCTCATAAAAAAAATGTAAAAGGCATAGAGATTCAATAGACCACCCGGAGACGCACCTTCATGCAAACCAAAACATTTCTGCACAATAAAAATATTTATAGTGAATACAACAATTTCAGGAAGGGAATATTCTCCCAATTTTCCCCACGGGACAGCGAAGAGATCCTGTACCTTTTGCCATGGTTGCTGAGCGTTAACCATCCCTCAGTTCCAGGTTATATCAAAGATCTCAAGAAACAATTTAAGGTTTACTCCATTGAAAAGAACAGAGAAATTATAAAACGTGAAAGGATCTTTAAAAACTTATTCAATATAAGAAAAGAAGAAACCTTCTTGAGGTTTCCCACGGATGTGAATCTGATCCAGGGTATCTATACTATCGGCAGTGTTGGAACCATCAGTCAAACATCCCGATCCGATTGCGACGTCTGGATTTGTTTTGATAAAAATAGCTTTGATGAAAAGACGCTACAGCAATTCACTAATAAGATAAATCTCGTAAAAGACTGGTTCGATGCGAACCTCAAAATGCCCGTCTTTTTTTTCGTCAGTGATGTCGAAGATATCAAATCCTGCAATTTCGGGCGTATTGATCATGAAAGTTCCGGAAGTATCCAGAGGAACATCCTTAAGGAGGAATTTTATCGGACAACGATTCTGATTTGCGGTAAAATCCCCCTCTGGTGGGTGTGCCATGATGAAGAAAAGCCCGTGGATTATTGCCAACTGTTGGAGGAGTATGATCATGAGGCTTTCGCAGATTATGATTGCATTGATCTCGGCAATTTGGAAACTGTCGATCGTGGGGAATACTTCGGTGCAGCGCTTTGGCAGTTTAATAAAGCCCTAACCCATCCCCTCAAGTCAATCATCAAAATGCTTCTTCTTGAAATGCTGCTTGTATCACCGAGAGAGGAACTCCTGTGCCATCAGTTTCGTCGATCCATCCTCAGTCAGGCAGCAAACCCTGTTTTTTTCGATCCCAGCATGTTTACAATGGAGGCCGTACTAAAATATAATGAAAATATCGATCCTGATACATTCGAATTTATAGAAAAATGTTTCTACCTTCGTTACGAGATCAAGCTGTTATCAAAGAAACTAACCATCAAGGAGAATCTTTGTAAAGATATCTTCGTAAAATATCCGTTTGACCGTAACGATATCTATCACCTCAATAACTTTTCTTCATGGCCGTTCTACGAGCAAAAACAATTCGGCGACAGGGTACTTGCACTACTAAGACATATTTACAAAGGGATAACCACCCTCAATCTTGATATCACCAACGGTATTAACCCTCAGGATCTGACCATTATGGGGAGAAAACTCTCTTCATGTCTGGGGAAAAAGACTCATAAAGTTCCAATAATTCACAAAACAACGGATAATTTAAATTTACCCGTTCTCACTTTTCATGTTGAAGGGAAAAGATGGCAGGTCTACCCTGCCGGTGAACCTTCTCAAGTAATCATAGAAAGTACAGGTATCGTTTATTGCCTGGCATATTTGATCTGGAATGACATTTTTCTTTCCGGTCAGGTCCGTATGAATCCTAATCCTACACCTGTCACCCTTCAGGAGATTATGAACCTTGCGAAACGGATACATGAGATTTTTGGGATTTACGATGCTGCGTTACTTGATTTCGATAATTTTCTGAAGCCTGAGCGAATAAGCAAAATGCTTGTAGTGGTCAGTTTTGAAGGCGCCCAACACAATAAGGATATGAATGATTTGTGTATCATCTATAAAAGCAACTGGGGAGAGCTCTTTGTCAGAAGGTTCAAATCACTGGAACAATTAAAAGAATTTGTCAATGCCGACAGGGATAAATTCGACCGCGTGGATATAGATTACTATGTGCAGCGAAGCTGCCAGTATTACGAAAAAATCATCGAAAGAACCAAAAGTATCATTAGCCAAGTCATTCTTTAGAATCAGAGCCATGTTCTGATACAGCTTGGATTTCGCACCGCATCAGGACAATCGACAAAAGCGGAACTTTTGTCCTTCCTTCTTTATTTTTATTTTGGTGAAAATCTCCGATATGTGTTTCTACCCTGCTCTTTCGCACAGTACATAGCGATGTCAGCGTTTTTTATCAAGATGTCCACATCCTCGCCATCATCCGGATAAACAGCAAAGCCAACACTTGTCGTAATATAAAGTTCGTGATCATCAATCATAAATGGTTGCGGAAAGACTCCCAGTATTCTTTCCGCAACCATCATAACTTCTTCATCACGATTAATTTCAGGCAGCAACAGCATGAATTCATCGCCGCCAATTCTTGCTATCGTATCCTCCTTCCGGAGGAGATTCGTCAAACGTTCTCCCACTAACTGGAGCAAACGGTCGCCTGTTGGGTGCCCCATTTTATCGTTAATTAACTTGAATTTATCCAGATCAAGTATCATCACGCCCAATTTTTTCCTGTAGCGTCTGACATGTGCCAGGGCCATGTTGAGACGATCACTGAACAGACGACGGTTGGGCAAGCCGGTCAACCCGTCATGGAAGGCTAACCATTTGACAGTTTCCTCCATCTGTTTACGCTCGCTGACATCGCGGATTGACTCAATTGCACCAACAACATTACCCCTGCTGTCATATAAAGGTCCGGCTATCCCCCAAAGTGCGCGTATTTTCCCCTTTACAGGCGCATCAGCCTCGGCGAAAAGAACGTCTCCTTCTTTTTTGACATATGAATATTTTTCCTCGATCTCCTTATCAGTTAAAAATACCAGATCGATCAGGATCGGTCTTGGATGGCCATAAAACGGAACGGCATATGCATTGTCTCCTTTACCGATAATATCTTTCTTCAACACTCCGGTCATCTCCTCAATAGCCCGATTCCACGAAATTACCTCTTTTTTTTCATTAACCACAAAAGTCGCGTCGGGAAGAAATTCAATGATATCCTGCATACGCCGGTTTGCAGCTCGTAAATTATCTTCTGCCCGCTTGAGTTCGGTAATGTCTTCAAAGGTCACAACCACATTGTCCTCAAAGCTTTCACCAATTTTCGATACTCTGATCCTGCATAAGATGTCCCTACTGTCTTTATGTCTACAAAAAAACTCTAACCCTTCATGATACGTTTTTTGTTTTTCCAGAATTGCATAAAAAATATCAATCACTTTTTCATATTCTTCATCTGTTCGATATAATACACCCATGCTTTTCCCGCTCAGTTCTTCGGGTTTCCAGCCAAAAACCCTTTGCACGTCATCGTTGGCAAAAATAATTTTACGGTTATGCAACCCTAAAACCACTTGGGGAATCGAAGCCAGAATAGATGTCTGTATGGCTTTTTGCTCTTCCAGTTTAATCCTGGCTTCTCTTAAATCGGTAATATCCATGGAGTTTCCTAAAATCGCAGGCTTCCCCTCATAATAAATGGAGGTGACTGTCTCCATTATCCATCTGGTTTGCCCCTGTTTTGTTATGATTCTGAATTCATAAGGAGAACTACGTTCGCCGCGGAGCATTGCCCTGGCATTTTTTATTGTTTCCTCTCCGTCCTCCGGTTGGACCAACTGAATTGATTCATGGTTTACTAACTCTTCCCTCGTGTAACCTGCATAGGTTGCAGCATTGGAATTAATGAAACGAAACATCCCGTCCTGGACCACATAAACACCCGCGAATGATTTTTCAGCCAAAACTCGATAAAGTTCTTCGCTCTCACTGAGCGCCTCCTCCACCCGCTTCTGTTCCGTGATATCCATAGCATTGCCGAGAATGGCCGGTCTCCCCTGATAATGAATGGGGGTGACCGTCTGGGAAATCCATCTCACTTCGTTCTGCTTGGTAACCATCCTGAACTCAAAAGCCTGGTTGCTTCTCCCCGTCAGCATCTCCCGGCTTTTCTTCCTCACCAATTCTCTATCGCCGGGATGAACGATCATATCAGAACTGTGCCCAATCAGTTCGTCGGCACTGTACCCTGCATACGCAATGGCGCTGGTATTGATGAAAACAAATTTCCCGTCCTGCACGATGAAAACGGCAGCAAGAGAACTTTCCGTCAGGATTCTATAAAGCTCTTCAGCTCTCTTGCGCTCAGAAATATCACGGACAATTGCCTGAATGAAAACTTTACCTTCTGACTCAACACTGTTCAGGCTCACTTCGGCATCAAAGGGGGTTCCACCGTAATCACAGTGTTTCCACTCGAAAAATTGTGATTCTCCAGAAAGTGCTGCACCAATCTTTTCAAGAGCCTTCTCTTTTGAGTCTCTTCCATCAGGTTGTAATGGAGGAGAAAATCTATAAGGAGGCTGCCCGATAATTTGTTCTCTGGTGCATCGAAACAGTTCCAATGTTCTAAAATTGCAGTCAACGAAGGTCTCTCCACTCATTAGAAATATTGCATCGCTGGCATATCCGAAGAGAGCCCGGTACTTGGCTTCACTCTCCTGTAATGCCTTTTCCGCTCGCTTGCCTTCGGTGACGTCCATGGCATTGCCGAGAATGGCCGGTCTCCCGTGATAATGTATGGGAGTGACCGTCTGCGAAATCCATCTCACCTCATTCTGCTTGGTAACCATCCTGAACTCGAAAGCCTGGTTGCTTCTCCCCGCCAGCATCTCCCGGCTTTTCTGCCTTACCAATTCTCTATCATCGGGATGAACGATCACATCAGATTGCTGATCTATAAGTTCCTCAGCAGAATAACCGGCATAGGCTATGGCGCTGGTATTGATGAAAACAAATTTCCCGTCCTGCACGATGAAAACCGCGGCAAGAGAATTTTCCGCAAGAGTTTTATAGAGATCTTCTGCTCTCTTACGTTCGGTGATGTCCATAGAAATGCAACCAATAAGGGAAGGCTTATCTACCCTGTGAATCGGGAATCTGTGCGTGATCCACGTATGCAACCCATCCCTTTGTGGTCTTTCCGTAATGGATTGTAAAGCTTTACCTTGAAGTACAGTTTCATCATCTCGCCTCGCAACGGCTGCAATTTCTGGGGACCATATTTCTTCGCTCGTTTTTCCCAGCCACTCATCAGGCTTTACACCAAAATATTCTTCAACTTTTTCCGTTAGGAAAATGATACGCCGGTCTGCGTCTTTTATATAGGCACTGCCCGGGAAATGTTGCATGAACTGCTTAAATAGCTCCTCACTCTCTCTTTTAGCCTCCTCCGCCAGCTTACGCTCGGTAATATCCTTAGAAACCACAGCAATGCTTGTAATTTTTCCATCATGACCGGATTCCCTAACAGGGCTGAATGTCCGGAGAAAATATCTGCCGTCTCTCTCACTCCTGTGTTCGTGCTGGATAGACTTTCCCGTGGTAAAAACCTCGTTGACCTTGTCAGTAAACTCTTTCTCCTGGGCTGTCGAATGAAACTCGCCGTATGGCCTACCAATGACCTCCCCTTTTCGTAGACCAAGCCTTGATAAATGGGGTTGATTGATGAAGATATATCTGCAATTTATGTCTACCAGATATAAGGAATCACTCGTTGATTCCACGAGGGAGCGATAAGTATCTTCCTTCCGCTTACCTATGGTAGCACTATCTGCATTTTTGACGTTGACTTTCTTCTTTGAAACTCTTTTCTGATTTCCCCCATATGTCATAATTTCCCCCCTTCATGCCCAACATTGAATGTTTCTATCCCTATTCCAGTTTTTCTCAACGGAAGGTTTAACATTATTATGAGCCCTACAATCAGAAGGCATTCATCATCAGAACTGTTTTTTGATCCTTACACGTAAATCCGCCAAAACGTCGTGTCGAGTCAAATCATAATAAATCGGTGTGATGGAAATCATTCCCTTACTCAGGGCGCAGGCATCGGAGTCGAGTTCTTCATGAACGGATAGTTTCGTCTCACCGGCCAGCCAGTAATAGATATTTTCTCTCGGATCAACTCTTTTTTCAAAGTTTTCTATAAAGCGTGCCCTCCCCTGCTTTGTCACAGCAATTCCCTTGATTTCCTCTTCGGGAACGGAGGGGATATTGACATTAATGGCGTTGTCTTTCATGGGATAGTCTTTTATCATAAATGCCGCCATCTTTCGGGCGAATCGCGCTGCAAAGGAAAAATCTGCGTCTCCATGCGCGTCGAGAGAGATCGCCATTGAAGGAACACCCATAATAACCCCCTCCGTAGCTGCCGAGACGGTCCCTGAATAGAGCACATTGATCCCGACATTGGCGCCT
>JAPLJS010000097.1 GCA_026388545.1 Deltaproteobacteria bacterium | reverse complement strand
TGGCAGAGCGCTGTCTCTGATCTCTTCAGTTACGATGGTGAACACAGTCATTAACGTGCCAGCGCCATAAGGCATGAGGCATTCGGTATGAAAGCAGGCAAAAAGGGAAGACAGGCTATTTTCATAATTCAGACTGTCTCCTTTTTGCCTCTCTACAACGCCTCGTTCTTTTGGCACAGAGATATCCCACACGGCTTTTTTCAAAGAGCCGGGAAGGCAACAGCAAAACGCAACAATATAAAAGGAGGACGTACAATGAAAACAATGTATCGTGCAGCGCTGATGGTAGCTGCCTTTGTTTTTCTCCTTCCCTTGTCTGCTCGCTCCGAGATAAAGGCAGGAAGCTTTGAAGTGGGTCCGTTCGGAGGGTACAATTTCTTCGAAAACGATCAGAATCTGAAAGACCGACCCGTATTTGGCGGACGGCTTGGCTATAATTTCACGAGGCATTTTGGTATTGAAGGCGTCGGGGAATATATAGATAGTCGCGTTGATGACAGGGCAAGAGTGGGGCGTACGGAAGGACAGTACGGAAGTCCCATGGATAGGGTGAACCTTACTTTTTATCATCTCGATCTCGTCTATCACATTCTGCCCGACAGTAAATTCACCCCCTTTGTCCTTGTCGGTTTCGGAGGAACCCACTATGATCCATCGATATCGACTAAAGACATGGCTGCTTTTAATGTTGGTGTAGGAGCGAAATACTGGGTGACGGACCATATCGCATTCAGAGTCGATCTCAAAGATTATATGGTTACCGAGATTTTCCAAGAGACCTACCATAATATTGGAGCTACTATTGGAATAACTTTTGCGTTCGGTGGCAAGGCAAAGCCCGCACCGGTCCCTGTTGAGAAGTATGAACCAATAGCCAAACCCACACCTGAGCCCATGGTTAAAGAGAAGGTCGAGGAGAAGGTCGTTATCATGGCGTCTGAACCAAAGGTCGAGGAGCAGGTTATGGTCGCCGCAGCTGAGCCGAAGATCATTATTCTTGCGTTTGAGGACGTACATTTTGATTTCGATAAGTCGACACTTAAGCCAGAAGCGCAGACGATACTGAAAAGAAACGTCCAGATGCTGAAAGATAATCCTAAAGCGAAAGTCCGCATTGCAGGGTATACCTCTGCTGCCGGCACTGAAGCTTATAACCAGGCGTTAAGCGAAAGAAGGGCAAAGGCTGTCCAGGAATACCTCATTAACGAAGGCATCATTACACCGGACAGGCTTTCCACAATCGGCTATGGCGAGACACACCCGGCAATGTACGAAGCAGCGCCTAAAGAGATTTACTCAAAAGCAGCAAAGGCAAACATGAGAGTTCTTTTTGAAATAATTGTGAAATAGAAGCATCGGGTTAAGGGTCCGGAAAGGTGTTTTACATCGATCCGGACCCTTGCGGTTGAAACAAAATAGCCCGGAAAAGGCTACGGTATGTCAAAACCGGTCGACAGCAATAGAGCACAGGCAGAGGGCATGGAAAACCGCTGGCCTCCAGGGGAAATCTTTCTGCGATAGCTTCTGCCTGGTGCGCCGGGGGACGAGTTCCTCCTCCAGCCACAGAATCCGGAGCTGAAGGTAACGCGCATAAATTTAAGCTTCGAGACCATTGAACTGCTCGGCGCCTGGGAATGGGAGGGACTCCAGTTCACCGCCGGTCCTTCGTACATCCTTCACACCGACTCCGACCTATGAACACAACGGTCCTCATCCTCGGTGAGACCGGTACGGGAAAGGATCTGATCGCTGCCGCCGTCCACCAAAGTCGATGTGCGGATCGTGGCAACGACCAATCGAAACCTTGAGGAAGAGGTCCGCAAGGGCCGGTCTTGGAGTTGGCAGATAAACTGGATATTTCATCCCCCCACTCTCATCCGCCGTGAGGACCCTGGAAGAGACGGAGCGAAACCAAATTCTTAAAATCCTTTCTGAAACCCGATGGTGCATCGAGGGAAAGGACGGGGCCGCTGCAATCCTGGGCCTCCACCCAAGCACCTTAAGAGCGAGGATGCATAAGCTTGGGATAGTCCGGCCGGAGACAAAAGAACCAGATTAGACTGTTCACCTCCCCTCAACGTATCCCTCAACATGTTGAGGTTCCACCAAATATTGAGGCCAAACGAATCATTTCATACTTTTCTGCTGTTCTCTCCTGTTAATCTAACCCACTGTTATTAAAGGATGAATCCAATCTTCTGATTTTCTTTCGGCTATTGGCAGGCCATTTGCTATTACTATTTTTATGATCCTGGTAATCACACGAATGAAGGTCCTTTAAAAGAGAAAAAATTAGCCGTAACGGGAGTAGCCCTCCTCTTTGTGTCGATGGTTTTTGTTTTTGTGGCGTTCCGCTACGAAGGAGAATGTAAATGATGATGTTAATGGTGATGTTAATGAGTAAGGCGTTGACGGACAAACATGTACCGGAAATGCGGGCATCAAGAGCTGGTCTTCGGCTTTTCCTTCTCTTGACAGTCTTTGCGTTGGCCGGATGTTATCCTGCGTCGTATCGAGAGGTTTCACGACCCATGCCCGGAGATACCGGTGGAAGTCCAAGGGCTCCTATTACTCAGGTCTATTTTTATCCGAAAGCCGGCCAGACAACCGAACAACAGTCACGTGACCACTATGAATGTTACAACTGGGCGATGCAACAGACCGGCTTCGATCCAAGTCAGTCGTCTATCCCGCCTGTGCAGCGCGTCCGGGTGGTGCCGATGCCTCCACCCGGGCATGATACCACCGTTCTGGCTATCACCGGTGCGGTGCTGGGCGCATTGATTGCCGGACCGAGACACGCTGCGGGAGGTGCATTGATTGGTGCAGCAGGGGGGGCGATTGCCGGCGCAGCGTCGGATTCGTCAAGGCAGCAGACTGCCCGGCAGTTGGAGGAAGCCTATCCCAACCGCGATCGGGCACTTGACGCTCAATATGAAGGACGGGCACTCAACTTCCGGCGTGCGATGTCTGCTTGCCTCGAAGGCCGCGGGTATACCGTAAAGTGAGGAAAACCGAGAATCTGTATTTGATTTTAAGGAGGCCATAACCATGTCATATCTTCACAATAAGAGTTGGTACTTTGCGCTCGGCGTTCTGTTGGCCGTGTTGTCAGGAATTATGTTGTTCGGGTTTACGCAGGTGGCGCGCGCGGACGAACGCGGTTTCCGCCATCACGCATTCATGGATTCGCATTATGGCCATAACCGTTCCTACCCGTCTCGCGGTCAGTTCATTGAAGCGCTGCCAAGCGGCCACCGGATGGCGTATTACGGCGATGCACGATACTACTTCCACGGAGGTATCTGGTACCGCCCGCAGGGATCGCGCTTCGTCATCGTTTTGTTCATCTATCCCCGCCAAGGCCAGAGCGAACAGAAACAGGCAACTGATCGTTACGAGTGCCACCGCTGGGCTGTGAGCCAGACGGGCCACGATCCGATTCAGCCGCCTGCTGGTGTGCCCGCCGCTCAAATGAGCCAGAAGCGCGCGGACTATCAGCGTGCGATTGGTGCCTGCCTCGATGGCCGCGGATATACCGTGAAATAGCAGGAGACTGCCACGCCGGGCTGATGGCCGGTGCAACGAAGGATGAATCAAAACTTCTGATTTTCCTTCGGTTATTGGCAGGCCATTTGCTATTACATTTTAATGATCCTGGTCATCTCACCCAAAAGCGAGTTCTTGTCATTTTTAAGGAGGTGAAAAAGGAGGGGGATAAGTAGGAGAAGGTTAGTAATAAACAATCGTGAATTTAATAATTTTCGAAAGGAGGGGGCGATGAAGAGAATCATTATGTTGGCAATGGTTTTAATGATGATGCTT
>JAPLJS010000096.1 GCA_026388545.1 Deltaproteobacteria bacterium | reverse complement strand
CCTTTCATTTGTCTGGCCCGCAAGACATATTTCCATAAACATGCCTCTCCCTTGGTCATCTCTTTGCGAAGCTTATTGGCAAAAGGTTGTAAGCGTTTGTTGTAGCTGCATAAATTATTTTTATCAGCTTCCATACCTCCCCCTGCACCCCCTCCAGAGGGGGACATTGAGGTAGGCACCCCCTCCAGAGGGGGACAACCAAATGTCCAAACTCCAGGCTCCTCTTTAGAAAAGAGGGGATGATACATCATGCCTGAACAATGTAAACCACAACAAGAGTATCCACCTATGCGGGAGGGGCAGAGGTTGGGACAGTCGGTAAAAAGACCGATACCGTGGTTCCCTTGCCCGGTTCACTCGTTACCCTAATTTCACCATCATGGGCTTCAATAATCTTATAAACGATGGCCAGTCCGAGACCGGTTCCCGACGATTTGGTCGTAAAGTATGGATCAAAGATGCGGGCCAGGTCCTTTTCGTCGATCCCTTTTCCCGTGTCGGAGACATCGATCCTGATTATGCGGCTGTTGTGCGGGGAGAGTGTTACTGAAAGTGTACCGCCATGTTCCATCGCTCCGACGGCGTTCAAGTACAAATTCAACAGCACCTGTTTTATCTTATCTGAATCTATCAGGACATTCCCACTATCCGGCGGGATATCCGTATGAATGGCAATATTATTTGACCGGGTCTGGCCTTCGATCATTTTCAGGGTATGCCGGATCACTTCCTGCAGGGAAATCCATTGCCTGTTCATGTCCATGGGTCTGGCGAATTCCAAAAGCTGGCTGATAACCCGGTTCAGCCGTTCCACCTCCTGCACCATAATTTCGGCGGTCTTCTGATCTTCCGGGTTATCCCGGTATCGCTCTTTGAAAAACGTGGCGAAGCCCTTTATGGAACTCAGGGGATTCCTGATTTCATGGGCAATCCCGGCGGCGAGACTCCCGAGAGATGCAAGGCGCCTGCTTCTTTCCATCTCTTTTTTCAGATGTTGAACCTCGGTAATGTCCCTGAAAAGGATTACATAACCGATAGGGTTGCCGTCATCCTCTTCGAGAGTTGTGGCGATTACCTCTAAAGGGATTATTTCCCCCGTATGAACAGGACAATCTATTTCCTTTTCGATGACTTTTTTTTCAACCTTGAGGCTTTGCAGGAGCGCTTTACACGGCTGGGGCAGGATCTGATCGGCCGTCTTTCCGATAACTTCAGAGAAGGAATATCCCAGAACGGATTCAGCCGTCTGGTTAAATGAGATAATTTCTCCTCGATCATTTATGGCGACAAGGCCGATGGGCATGTTTTCGACCAGACTGTCCGAGAAGGCCTTGATCCGTGAGAGGGAGATCTTTGCCGAACGGTAACTCTGGGCCAGAAGGAGGGAGATAATGCCGGAAATCCCGATTAAAATGAAGATGACGGACATCCAGATCGTGTGCTGCGTGTTCTGTTCTCTTACCGCAATGATCGGACCCATATCCATACCGACAAAAACAATCAGTCCCGTAAATTCTGTGCGGATTTCCTCACTGCCTGCTTTTGATGACGTACCGTCCGGCGACACTCCGCCGTTGAATCCTTCGGGGAATGCTTGCGTCGGTGAAAACCGGCGGTAGACTTCAAATGTATCGGCGCCGGCAGGATTGGGAACCTGGCGCCACTGGGCTTTCTTCGACTCTGCTATGCGAGTAAGATCCAGTTCATTCCCGTACAATTCACCGATCATCGAGGGGTCGCTGTCGGCTACGATCGTTCCATTGGTATCGCTGACGATGAGGTAGTCTACACCCGGCTGCTGCGCTGTTTCGATGAGCAGTTTCTGGAGCTGAAAGCTCCTCCATTGCATCCCGATGCCCGTTCTTGCACCGGCCTCAAAAGACCTGATAAGGGCTTCTCCTTTTTCGATGAGGAGCTGGGTCGTATTCTCTTTTTGTTTATTGATATTTTCCAGGGTCATCATGATGAAGATCGGCACGAGAATTACCACCGCCCCGATGATAAACCAGGGTGATATACCGGCCCAGAATTTTTTATCGCCTCGTCGTTTCATATTCTTCATGTTCACCTGGATACTTATTAGTCAACTGGATACCACAATTGGATACTTATTATCCATATTTTTCTTTAGGGTAAAGCTAAAAGAATTCCATAGGTGTAAATGATTTGTTAATAACCGTGCAATATGAATATGTTACAGAATGTACAGACATCTGGCACAACCCTTGCTCACTACACTACTAAAAGCAAACAAATCCTTAAAGGAGGATATAACCATGAAAAAATTGACAATGACATTGGTCGCAGTATTTGCTGTGACAACTTTAGCGGCCTACGCGTATGCCTTTGGACCAGGCTGGGGCAGGGGTCATGGCGGTGGGCAATGCTATAGCGGCGGCTATTATGGGGGTGACATAACGGCAGTCCCCGGAATCAACCTGACGGCTGAACAGACCGCAAAGATCAACGCCCTTCGTGATGCCAATTTGAGGGATATTAAACCCCTTCAAGATAAGCTGTTCAGCAAGCGTGGTGACTTAAGACTGCTCTGGTTACAGACGAATCCGGATCAGAATAAGATTTTGGCAACACAGAAAGAGGTTAGAGCGCTGCGGGATCAGATGCAGGATAAAATGATCAGCAATCGCCTTGAAGTACTCAAGATCTTGACGCCGGAACAACAGGAAAAATTGAAGTCCTATGGACCGGGGCGTGGTTTTGGTCCCGGCATGAGAGGCGGTGCAGGAATGCACGGTGGCGGCCCGGGAACGGGCATGATGAGAGGCAACTGGTAAATCAACATTCTTTGAAGGATCATCTGGGAGGTAAAACCTCCGCCTCCCGGGTGATCGCTTTTTCTTTTTTTTCAAATTACTCACAGGAAAAGAATCTAAGCAAATCAAAAAAGCCCTTTTCTAAAATCATCAGAGATGCAAGTAAAAACTCCTCAAACACACCCCTTTAAATAACATACAAAAAACCTCATCAAGGCGCCTTCCTCGCCATGTTTGGTGGACGCCGTAACTAAAAAAATATCCCGATACAACATTTTCCTATTGACAACGGAAAGAACATCTATATATTGCCGAGCAGCAATACGGAGGAGAATGAGCAATGGAGGAATTCATTAAGGTCATGAAGGCCCTGTCGGACCCCAACCGGGTGAAGATCATTAAGATACTGCAAAAAAGGGTTATGTGTGTCTGCGAGATTCAGACAGCCCTGCGGTTAGCACAGCCCACTATATCCAAGCACATGAAAGTTCTGGAGAAGGCGGGTCTCGTGAGCCGCAGCAAAGACGGTTTGTGGGTCAACTATTCCATTACCGACGGCGCACAGAGCCCCTTTGCTGCAAGTCTCCTTGGACACATGCGCCACTGGGTCTCTGAAGATCCGGATATCCAGAGGCTCCTCGACCGTCTTGATGAGATTCAGCGGGAAGACATCTGCAAGAGCCCATGAAAGATTAAATAAATTACTTGTTGGAAATATGATGATAAGGAAGGAATGCTTACAGCAGCATTTTGGGACTTGAATACGGCAGACATGGAGAGGAGATGCGTTTTATGGAAATCAAGATTTTAGGTCCTGGATGTGCGAAATGCCATCAGGTGGAAAAACTAGTCAAAGAAACGCTCGCTGAAACGGGCGCAGATGCAAATGTCGAACATGTCACTGATTTCAAGAAGATCGCCGAGTACGGAGTTTTTAGCACGCCGTCGGTGGTCGTGGACGGCAAGGTCAAATCAGTAGGCAAGATTCCGAAAAAAGAAGAAATCAAGACCTGGATCGTGAAGTAATGATCAGAATCGTTTAATCCGTCATTCCTTGCTTGACAGGGGATACATGGCCGCAGGTTTGGATTCCCGCCGGATTTGCCCCTCGTGAAAGCGTGGGCGGAAATAACATTTACTATTTGAGATTCACTGTCATTGACTTAAGCCCTTCGACTCCCCTCTTTTCTAAAGAGGGGTTGGGGGAGATTTTACAAAATAGCGTAAAAATCCCCCTACATCCCCCTTTACTAAGGGGGACTTTAAAGACATAACATTCTTAAGTCAACGACATTGATTGGAGATTCACTTTATGATTCAAGCTTTTGCCGACTGGCTCACCTATAACGTATTCAAGATGACGGCGGGTGCCCATCTTGCCGACGCAGTCAATTTCTTCGTCTATGACACCATCAAGATCATCCTGATGCTGACGGTGATCATCTATATTGTGTCCATTATCAGGAGCTTTTTCCCACCGGAGAAGGTGAAGAACATCCTGGCCGGAAAGTCGGAATTCGTGGGAAACATTCTGGCGTCCATGCTGGGAATTGTCACTCCGTTTTGCTCCTGTTCAGCAGTACCGGTTTTCATCGGTTTCCTGGAGGCGGGCGTCCCCCTGGGTGTAACGCTGTCATTTCTGATCGCCTCGCCGATGATCAATGAAGTAGCCTTGGTACTGCTCTGGGGACTCTTCGGCGCCAAGATTGCCTTGATCTATATCGGGACAGGGATGGCCGTGGCTATCACGGCCGGCTTTATCCTGGGACGTATCCCCGCCGTGGAAAAGATGGTCGAGGATTACGTCTGGGAGATACGGATGGGGGTGGTGGAACTGCCGGAACTGACCTGGAATGACCGCTTCGAGCAGGCTCGCTTTCACACCCAGGATATCCTGAAGCGGGTCACCCTTTACGTCATCCTGGGCATCGGCGTCGGGGCGCTCATTCATGGTTATGCGCCAATTGACTTCGTGGCGAAATATGCCGGGAGGGACAACCCCTTTGCCGTTCCCCTGGCCGTCCTGATCGCCATCCCTCTCTATTCAAACGCCGCCGGGACGATCCCCATCGTTCAGGCTTTGATGGGCAAGGGGATGCCGCTGGGAACCGTGCTGGCGTTCATGATGGCCGTCACGGCCATTTCTTTCCCGGAAATGGTCATCCTCAGGAAGGTATTGAAAGTCAAACTACTGGTGATCTTTACGATCATTATGACGGTAGCCATCATCCTGGTGGGCTACCTGTTCAATGCCATCATTTAAACGAGGGTGTTATTTATGGAGGATATTCTAAAGTGGATCAAGAAATAAACCCGAACCTTATTTTGTCCGGCGAGCATCGAAGCCCTGCTTCGTCAGACGCTTAAAAAATATTAACAAGAAGCTACACAAAAGGAGGAAGCTATGTACGAAAAAGTTGTTATTGCATCGGATCTTTCCGACGCCACGACCCACGTAATCAACTGCGTCCAGGATCTCAAAAAAATGGGAACGAAAGAGGTCATTCTTTTCCATGCCCTCGGCATCAAACACCTCGATGCCCTTCAATACGATTTGGTACGGTATGCCGAGCCGATCCTCTTTGGACAGCAGGAACTTCTCAAAAGGTTGGGTTTTTCGGTCAAGCTCGCCATAGGAAAGGACGGGATAGTATGGGAACTTGTCAAAGTTGTTGAAAAGGAAAACGCATCCCTTGTGGTAATAGGGACACATGGCAGAGGTATGGCATTCGACACTCTCCTTGGCGGCGAGGCCCATAAGATCATGCATAATTCCCGGTTTCCGTTGCTTGTTATCAGGCTGCAACTGGTGAAGGGGGAAGGCGAGGAGAAATGCGCTGCTGATTGCTTGAGCTTCTCCAGGAAGATACTCTATGTCACCGATTTTTCGGATACCGCACAAAGGGCTTTCACTCATTTGGTAAAGATGGTTGAAATCGGGGCACAACGAATTTCCCTCCTCCATGTCCAGGATCAAACCAGAATAGAGAAACATCTCCGCGATCGTCTTGAAGAATTTAACGCCATCGATACGGAAAGACTGGAAATGCTGAAAAGCACTCTGATCAGTAAAGGCGCCCGTGAAGTGGATATACTGCTGAAGTACGGCATGCCGGTCAATCAAATACTGAAGCTCTCAAAGGAAGATGATTATTCCTTTATTCTTATGGGAAGCCAGGGACGGGGTTATGTAAAGGAAAGCTTCTTAGGGAGCGTGAGCAACAACGTCGTAAGGCGTGCCACTTTACCTGTCCTGCTTATTCCCGCACTAAGGTAAAATTATAAACACAAATAAATGGAGGGTTATATGCCGGACGGTATCATAAAGAAGTTGTCATTTCTGGATCGCTTTTTGACGTTGTGGATATTCCTGGCCATCGGCGCGGGAATCGCTATCGGCTATTTTCTCCCCGGTGTCTCCGACTTCATCATCGGCTTGCAGGTTGGTACAACATCCATTCCCATCGCCGTAGGCCTGATCCTGATGATGTATCCACCGCTGGCCCGGGTGAAGTATGAGAAAATGGGGAAGGTGTTTAAGAACAAAAAATTACTGACCGTATCCCTTGTGCAAAACTGGGTTATCGGCCCGGTGGTCATGTTTGTTTTAGCCATTGTCTTTCTGCACAATTATCCGGAATATATGATCGGCGTCATTCTGGTGGGGCTTGCCCGGTGCATCGCCATGGTCATCGTCTGGAACGAGCTTGCCGGAGGTGACCGGGAATTCGCCGTAGGCCTTGTAGCCTTCAACGCCATCGCTCAGGTTCTTTTCTACGCCGTCTACATCTATGTCTTCATCACGCTTGCCTTGAACTGGCTTGGACTTGCCAAAGACCTCAACATCAATGTCTCCATGGCGGAATCGGCGAAAACAGTATTTATTTATCTCGGCATTCCCTTTCTTGCCGGCCTCATTACCCGCTATTCCCTGATTCATATCAAAGGAGAAGAATGGTTCGACAAGGTATTCATGCCCAAGATAAGTCCCATCACGCTCATCGCTCTTCTGTTCACGATTGTTGTGATGTTCTCAAGCCAGGGGAACAAGATCATCCAGTCGCCTTTTGATGTCCTGATCGTGGGTATACCCCTTACCCTGTATTTTGCGGTGATGTGGTTCATGACATTCTTTTTTGTAAGAAAGATCGGCGGGAATTACGCGCAGACCACGGCAGTATCGTTCACTGCCGGGAGCAACGATTTTGAGCTGGCTATCGCCGTGGCCATTGCCATCTACGGCATCGACTCGGGTCAGGCCTTCGCCACGGTTATCGGGCCGCTCATCGAGGTGCCGGTCCTTATCATACTGGTCAACGTGGCCCTTATCTTCAAAAGGAAATTTTTCCCGGCAGAAGAATGAGTTTCAATATGCAGGAGACATTGATGGAAACAAAAATCCTCATCTACGGAACAGATACCTGACCCTTTTGTAACCAGGCTCGGGCAGCCTACGGCGACAGGGCCGTATATATCAATGTACATGAGGACCCGAAGAAACTGGAGGAAATGCTGGCCTATTCCGGCGGCAAGATGCAGGTACCCGTGATTGTGGAAGGCGACAAGGTGACGGTCGGTTTCGCCGGGGATATTTCCCTGCGCGGCGGCATCCCCATTTTCGGCGGCACCTGACCGGTGAAACGGCCCCTCGGTGAGGAGTAAAAATGGCGCAAATACATTTTAATTGTCCGTTGCTCTCAATGCTTAAAGCAACTGTGACAACTACGTATATACATTACGGCGGAAATTCTTGCGCTTGTTGAGGTTTTGTCTATGAACGTAAAGCGTGTTTCAGCGGTCATCGCTGTGATCGTTTCCATTTTTGTTCTCGGCGTCGTGGCTTCGCCGTCATTTTCTGCCGAGTTAAAAAACATCCCTGTAAAGGGTATGGTGACCATGGTGGATCTGGGAGCCAGAAAATGCATCCCCTGCAAGATGATGGCGCCGATTTTAGGACGCCTGGAGAAGCGCTATGCGGGTAGGGCAGCGATCATCTTCCTGGATGTATGGCAGGACTCGAAGCCTGCGTATCACTTCGGCATTCAGGGCATTCCCACGCAGATCTTTTTTGATAAGGCAGGCAAAGAGGTTCACCGCCACATGGGATTCATGAGCGAGGAGGCCATTGTAGCCCGGCTCAAGTCGATGGGCGTCCAGTAGAAGGCGGATATGATGCTGGAATCTTTCTTTCTTACGATCAACGAATGGATGACGGGAGCAGCGACCCTGGCCGCCCTTGGGTGTTTTCTGTGGGGCATGGTCAGCGTCCTGTTCAGCCCTTGTCATCTGGCATCCATTCCCCTGATCGTCGCCTATGTGGCTGGACAGGAGCAGATATTGCAACCCCGCCAGGCCAGCGCTTACTCCATTGTGTTTACCCTTGGCCTGTTTATTACCATTGCGCTGATCGGCATTGTCTGCGCCTTCCTGGGCCGGATGTTAGGCGACGTGGGGAATTACTGGCAGATACTGGTCGGCCTGGTCCTTCTCTGGGTCGCCCTGGGCATGATGGGGGTGCAAGCATGCTCCACCTCCGGCAGCCTGCTCTACCGTCTCAACCTGCGGAGGATCTGGGGCGCTTTCGGATTGGGTCTGGCGTATGGTGTGCTGTCCGGGTCCTGCACGTTCGGCTTCATTGCACCCATTCTGGCCATCATCACCATTCAGCAGAAAGTGACAGTCGGCATTCTTTTCATCACGCTGTTTGCCCTCGGTCACTGCCTCCCCATAGTCATTGCGGGAAGTTCAACGGCCGTGGTGAGAAAATTGATCGAAAACCAAGTCTGGCAGGGGGCGGGTATGTGGTTCCGCAAGGGCGCAGGGGCGCTCATCGCTGTTTTGGGCATCTACTTTATCGGAAATCCTTTTTGGGGAAATTAATGGTGAATCCTGCCCTGCGGTGATGAGTAAAAAATAACACAAAACTTATATATTTAGGAAGGAGGTCTTCTGGCATGTTTAAATCCATCGGTTTTATTGGAGGTGGAAGGATCACTAGGATTATCCTGGG
>JAPLJS010000095.1 GCA_026388545.1 Deltaproteobacteria bacterium | reverse complement strand
GCTTTATCTTGGCATGGTGGTGGATCGAGCGCGTGACAAGGAATGTGTCGTTTTCATGGCCTCGGAAGCTGGCGGTATGGAGATCGAAGAGGTAGCCAAGGCACCTCCGGAAAAAATCATCAAGTGTGCCGTTCCCCCTGCAGTTGGATTCAGCCCGTTTGAGGCCAGGAAACTTGCATACGGCTTGGGATTGGGGACTGACAAGTCTCTCAGTGCCCAATTCGCAAACATCACCAAGGGGTTATATGAACTATTTGTAGCTAAGGATGCTTCGCTCGTGGAGAGCAACCCCCTCGTTCTCACAGCGGAGGGCAACCTCATCGCCGTGGATGCCAAGATAAATTTTGATGATGACGGTCTCTTCCGCAATCCGGACATCAAGCAACTGAGAGATGAAACTGAGGTAGACCCCCTCGAAGTTATTGCCAAGAATGCAGGGGTTAATTATATCAAATTAGACGGTAATATAGCATGTATGGTTAACGGCGCGGGCCTTGCCATGACGACCATGGATCTCATCAAGATGGCGGGTGGCGAACCGGCTAACTTCCTCGATGTCGGTGGCGGCGCAAGTCCTGACCAGATCGAAAAAGCATTTCGTATTCTCACTGCCGATCCCAATGTAAAAGCAATTCTTGTGAACATCTTTGGAGGAATTCTCCGATGCGACCGTGTAGCCAATGGAATCATCCAGGCTGCCAAGAATATCGATATGAAACTGCCCATGGTTATCAGGCTCCAGGGGACGAATGTGGACGAGGGCAAGAAACTCCTTAAAGAATCGGGTTTGAAATTCACCGTGGCTGACGGTCTCTATGAAGCCGCCGAAAAGGTTGTTGCATTGCTTAAATAACAATAGACTAATTTTAAGGAAAGGGTGAGTTGAACATGGCAATACTTTTAGATAAAAATTCTCGTGTAGTGGTTCAGGGAATTACCGGTTCGGAAGGGACCTTTCACACCCGTGAATCGGTGAAATTCGGAACGAAGGTAGTAGCTGGAGTCACCCCGGGAAAAGGGGGCCAGGAAGTTGATGGAATCCCCGTGTATAACCGGGTAGCCGATGCGGTAGATAAACAGGGTGCAAATTGCGCCGCTTTATACACACCTGCAGCCTTCTCTGCGGATGCCATTATTGAAGCAATCGAAGCGGGGATCGGGCTTGTTGTATGTATGACTGAAGGTATCCCCGTAACGGATATGATCAAGGTCAAACAGGTACTTAAAACATCGAACGCCCGGATGATCGGTTGCAACTGCCCGGGAATCACAACCCCTGGTGTAGGAAAGATCGGTTTTATGCCGAGCTTCATCCATAAGCAGGGTAATGTAGGCGTAAT
Source organism: Deltaproteobacteria bacterium (assembly GCA_026388545.1). Lineage (NCBI taxonomy): Bacteria > Pseudomonadati > Myxococcota > Myxococcia > Deltaproteobacteria bacterium. The sequence goes on along the minus strand of JAPLJS010000095.1, from coordinate 12,904 downwards.
CTCAAGAAGTGGAACGTTGACCTACGAAGCCATCTGGCAGCTTACAAATCTGGCGATAGGTCAGTCCACGTCTATCGGTATTGGTGGTGATCCCATACCCGGTTCAGGTTTTGTTGATATGCTGGCGTTGTATGAGAAAGATCCCGAAACGGTAGCTCTCGTTATGATCGGAGAGATCGGTGGAACCGCAGAGGAAGAAGCTGCTGAATTCATTAAATCCAATTTCACCAAGCCGGTTGTATCTTTCATTGCAGGTCGAACAGCCCCTCCGGGGAGAAGAATGGGTCATGCCGGTGCGATCATCTCGGGTGGAAAAGGTACCGCAGATGAAAAATTCAAGGCACTGGAAGCTGCCGGTGTCATTGTTGAGAAAAACCCGGCTGAAATAGGGAAAAGGATTCAGGAGATTCTTGCCAAGAAAGGCAAAAAGTAAGAGAAATGTCTCTTAGCACCAGGTAGCTGCTAATGAGACAAAATGGTAACATTGCGACCTTCAAACCAAACATAAAAAGGTAGTGAAACTGTTGCCGAGCAGAAGGTAACAACCGCCTTCCTTCCTGTTGGTGATACTGAAGTAGAGCTTCTGCAGTCCACTGCGCCGGATGGACCTATTGCGGGTTTTATCGAAAAGAAGGGAGAAGGCGTCCAGCACATTGCATTTTTAGTGGATAATATTGAAGAGGCCTTGAAAGAACTGGAAGCCAAAGGTATTCGTCTGATTGACAAAGTGCCCCGTACGGGGGCTGGCGGGAAAAAGATCGCCTTCATCCATCCGAAAGACACGAATGGTGTTTTAGTGGAACTGTGTCAGAAAATATAACAACTATTTATATTTAAGAAAAGGGGAGAGATGTAATGAGTGAAAAACCTCCAAAAATTCAGGAATTAGAAAGACGTGAAGCCATTGCCATGGCCCAGGGCGGGCCGAAGGCGATCGCGAAGCAGCACGATGGCGGAAAGCTCACGGCAAGGGAGAGGATCAATCTCCTATATGATCCGGGCACGTTTGTGGAAACGGACCTGTTTATGCGTCACCGGTGTACCGACTTTGGTATGGAAAAAGTGGAAGTGCCGGCGGAAGCCGTCATTACCGGATACGGTAAGGTGAACGGCCGAACGGTATTCGCCTTTTCCCAGGATTTTACTGCACGGGCAGGCTCACTGGGAGAAATGCACGCCAAGAAGATCTGCAAGGTCATGGATCTGGCAGTAAAGACGGGGGCGCCCTGTGTCGGCTTTAATGACTCCGGCGGCGCAAGGATTCAGGAAGCCGTTGATTCTCTTGCAGGTTACGGCTCGATTTTCTACCGCAACTCCTGCGCGTCAGGCACCATTCCCCAGCTTTCAGCCATCATGGGACCAACCGCCGGAGGTGCCGTGTATTCACCGGCCATGACGGACTGGATATTCATGACCAAGAACACAAGTTACATGTTCATTACCGGTCCTGAGGTTATCAAAGCCGTTACCGGAGAAATCATCGATTTCGAAAGTCTCGGTGGAGCGATGACCCATAACACCAAAAGCGGTGTTGCCCACTTCGCCTGTGAGAGCGATGAGGATAACATCAATCAGATCAAGAGACTTCTCACTTTCCTGCCCCAGAATAATATGGAAGATCCTCCCTATGTCGAAACGGGAGATGACCCGAACCGGCTTGATTACAGCCTGGACACACTCATTCCGGATTCCCCAAGGCAGAATTACGATATGAAGAACCTGATCGGAACACTGTGCGACAATGGCGACTTTATGGAACCCCATATGTACTTCGCCCGGAATATGCTCGTGGCATTCGGCCGTATGGGAGGTCATACGGTTGGTTTTATCGCCAACCAGCCGGCCTGGCTCGCGGGGTGTCTGGATGTCGATGCTTCGGATAAAGCGACAAAATTCATTCGTTTCTGCGACGCCTTCAACATTCCGATGATTACGATTGCGGATGTCCCGGGATATCTCCCCGGCACCGACCAGGAATGGAGAGGAATCATCCGCCACGGTGCGAAGCTCTTGTGGTGCTACTCGGAAGCAACCGTGCCGAAGATCACCCTGGCAACCCGGAAGGACTACGGTGGATCTTATCTGGCCATGTGCAGCCGCGACCTGGGTGCGGACCTGGTCATTGCCTGGCCGACGGCGGAGATGGCGGTTATGGGAGCTGAAGGAGCATGCAATATCATCTTCCGGAATGAGATTAAGGCAGCAGAAGATCCGAAGGCCCTGCGGGCAGCGAAAATCAAGGAATACGAAGATGCCTTCTGTAATCCTTATGCGGCAGCGGGGAGAGGCTATGTGGATGCGGTGATTCGACCCCATGAGACCCGTCGTTTCATCATTCGGGCCCTTGACATGCTGAGGTCCAAGCGGGAAACCCGGCCACCGAAGAAACACGGCAACATTCCAATGTAGGAATGTGATTACTTAAGAAAAGGAAATTAAGTATGCAAACAATAGATCCGAAAGTAATGGTGGCCATATCAGCAGCAATAGGCGCTTATATCGAAGAAGAAGCAGCCGCAATGGCAATGCAGCAGGCAGCTGCAGCCGCTCCGCCATTTGCAACCGTTAATCTTTGGGCGATAGCCGGACGGATGGACATGATGTTGCAGCGACGGTCGTGGCAGATGCGGATGTATTAAATCTTTGTCAGATTGAGCAAAGGAAGTTACAGCCGAATAGCTGATATGAAGGGTAAAGAAGTCAGGTTTATCGAAACATTAATACAATAAAGAATAATAATTTCAGGAAAGGGAGTTTATTTATGGCAGAGAAGAAAAAGAAAACAGCAGCAAATCCTCTGAAAATCACGGATACGACGTTCCGCGATGGCCATCAGTCATCGCTGGCGACCAGAATGAGAACGGAGGATATGATTCCCCTAGCAGAAGCGATGAATGATATCGGGTGGTACTGCATGGAGGTATGGGGCGGCGCCACTTTTGACGTGCCCACACGGTTTTTAGGTGAGGATCCATGGGACCGTCTCAGAACAATGAGAAAGTTATTGCCCGATACCAAACTGATGATGCTCCTTCGCGGTCAGAACATCGTTGGTTACAGAAACTACGCCGACGACGTCGTCGACGAGTTTGTCCAGTACACGGCCGAGTGCGGTCTGGATGTCTTCCGGGTGTTCGATGCCGTGAACGACACGAGAAACTTCGAAGCCCCCTTCCGGGCCATCAAGAAAGCGGGAAAGCACATCCAGGGCAGCGTCTGCTACTCCCTAACAGAGAGGCGTATGGGAGGCGAGGTGTATGACCTCGACTTTTATGTAAAAAAGGCGAAGATTATCGAACAGATGGGGGCGGACTCCTTCTGTATCAAGGACATGGCGGGATTGATCTCCCCCTATGACGCCTATGACCTGGTAAAAGCCCTGAAGGCAACAATCAAGATTCCCGTAGAGCTCCATACTCACTACACCAGCGGCCAGGGTTCCATGGCATATCTGAAGGCGGCGGAAGCCGGCGTGGATATCGTCGATACGGCCCTGTCTCCCTTTGCTCTGCGTTCCTCCCAGCCCGCTATCGAACCGATCCTCGTTGCCCTCGAAGGCACGGACAGAGATATAGGCCTGGATCTGAGGAAAATGGTTGAAATCGGGAATAACCTTGAACTGGTCGCTCCGAAGTACCGTCAGTTCCTCGACACGACAAGGATGGCGGTCATCGATGCGGGCGTGCTGCTCCATCAGGTACCCGGCGGCATGCAGACCAACCTCGTGGCGAATTTGAGGGAGGCCAATGCGCTTCACAGAATCAATGAGGTGTACGATGAGCTTCCCCAGACGAGAAAAGAACTGGGGTATCCTCCGCTCGTTACCCCGACAAGCCAGATCGTCGGAATCCAGGCCGTTATGAACGTGTTGATGGGCCGCTACAAGATGATCACGAACGAGATTAAAGATTACTGTTACGGTCTCTACGGCGCGCCGCCCGCACCCATTGATAAAGAAGTTCAGAAGATGTGCCTCAAGGGGTATCCCCGCGGAGAGACCCCCATGACAAACCGTGCCGCGGACGCCTTAGAGCCGGAAATGGAAAAGGCAAGAGAGGCGACGAAAGATATCGCGAAGAATCCCGGCGATACGCTGATTTATGCCATCTATCCTCAGACGGGGTTGAGATTCCTGAAGTGGAAGTATGGTCTCGAACCCATTCCCAAAGAAGTTGTGGCAAAGACTATTGAACAGGTGAAGAAAGAAGACGAACTGATCAAGAAGGCCCTTGCCGGAAAGCTCATGGAGAAACCCGAAAAGGTACCCCCCGAAAAAGGCCCTGGCATCAGGAAGTTCAATGTTTTTGTCGATGACAATTACTATGCAGTGGAAGTGGAGTCGGAAGGCGGGGCAATGATTGCAGCTCCTGTGGTAAGGCAGGTGGCAGCGGCGCCGAAAGCCGCAGCAGCACCTGCAGCGCCGAAACCGGCGGCAGCCCCCGCAGCAGCAAAACCGGCAGCAGCCCCCGCAGCAGGTGGTGCAGGATCGATTACAGCGCCCATGCCCGGCCTCATCGTTGAAGTAACCTGCAAGGCAGGCGACAAGGTAAAGGCAGGACAGCAGGTCGTGATCCTGGAAGCTATGAAGATGCAGAATCCTCTCAACGCTCCAATCGATGGTGAGGTAAAGAATATCTATGTAAAGGCCGGCGACTCCGTAGCGGTTGGTCAGGTATTGATAGACATCGGATAAAATGGAGATGAACTTCCATTTATAGGGTATTACTGATATGAAGGTAAGTAATCTTTGTATCAAAAAATGTTAAGAATCTTAAGGAGAGAGAGTGATCGAGAGTCACTCTCTCTCCTTAACAAGTGACATAAAGCTTTGAATGCTTTATACAACCGAAGCAATTGGATGGTAGCTATGGGAAATATGAAGAGTAATGAAGTAGAGGTTTTTACACATGATGTCTTGATTTTCGGAACCGGCCTGGCCGGTCTTCGCGCAGCAGTGGAAATTGCACGAAAATCAAAAGACTCCATCAACATTGCCCTTGTATCGAAGGTTCAGATCCAGCGTCCCCACTCCGTGTGTGCTGAGGGTGGTTCTGCAGCCGTGATGAGGGAGGAAGAGGGAGACAGCTTAGAGCTTCATGCGTGGGACACCAATAAAGGCGCCGATTTCCTGTCCGATCAGGACGTAGTTGATCGATTCGTGGAAACCAGCCCTAAAGAGATTCTCCTGCTTGATCACTGGGGGATGCCATGGTCTCGGTACCCGGATGGCAGACTGATGCAGCGTCCATTTGGAGGACACACCTATCCGAGAGCTACAATGGCGGCGGACAAAACGGGTTTCTTTGAGGTGCAGACCCTTTATGACACGATGATGCAGTACAGGAATTTTGACCGCTATGACGAATTTTTCGCTACATCAATTCTTTATGATAACGGCCAGTTTGCCGGTATTACCGGCATCGATATGGCCAGCGGCAAATTTATGGTTCTCAGAGCAAAAGCGATGCTCATTGCCACCGGTGGACTGGGAACGCTTTATGGTTTTACCACCTATTCACAGACCGTGAGCGGCGACGGGCATGCCATCGCATATCGGGCAGGGTTGAATATTGAGGACCCAGAATTTCTGCAGTTTCATCCCACGGGTCTGGTCCCGTCAGGAATTCTCATGACGGAGGCGTGCCGGGGTGAGGGAGGATACCTGAAAAATAACAAGGGCGAACGCCTGATGGAAAAGTATGCTCCTAAATTCATGGAACTGGCGCCACGTGACATTGTTTCCCGATCCATGATTACGGAGATTAAAGAAGGTCGAGGATTTACAGGACCTGCGGGGTTGGATTACATCCACCTTGATCTGACACACCTCGGCGCTGATAAGATCAACAAGGCCCTGCCGCTGATCAGGGAAGTCTGCATCAAGTATCGCGGCATTGATCCGATACTTGAACCCATTCCGGTTCGACCCGTCGCCCACTACAGCATGGGCGGAATTGAGGCGGACATTAACGGCGCCACCAAAATGAAGGGGGTATGGGCAGCCGGTGAAGTTGCTTGCCACTCTATGCACGGCGCCAATCGTCTTGGTTGTAATTCCACGGCTGAATGTCTCGTCTGGGGAGGAATTACGGGAGAAGAGATTGTGAAGTTTATAGTCTCCAATCCTCCTTTGATAAAAGTTCCTGATGAACAGGTCAAAGCAGAGAAAAAGCGGATTTTTGAAGATCTCCTCCAGAAGAAAGGTAAAGAGAACCTGTATGATATAAAGAAGGAACTGCGGGCGGCGATGGATCAACATGCCGGTGTGTACCGTACTGGTGAAGAAATGAAGGCAGGCCTAAAGAAGGTCCAGGATATGAAGGTGCGATTCAAGGATATTTACATTACAGATAAGGGTTCCGTCTATAACACCAACCTAATGAATGCCATGGAGATAGGAAATCTTGTTGACCTCGCAGAGATGCTGCTTACAGCAGCCGTGGTAAGAGAAGAGTCCCGGGGCGGACATGCCCGCTATGATTTCCCGACGCGTGATGACGAAAAATGGCTGAAGCATACACTGGTCTCTTACACTAAAGAAGGACCTAAACTTTCTTATAAACCGGTAACGATAACCAAGTGGAAGCCGGTCGAGCGTAAATATTAGGGGGAAGAAAGATGGCTAATAAACAATTCGATAACCATTTGGGAATCATTGGATGGCTTGGTGGAGGTCGCTGGGGTACGGAGCGATATCTGTATATCTTACACCGGCTCACCGGGCTTGGAATTCTTTTGTTCTTTTTGATGCATATATTTGCAAGCTCTGTCAGGATGTCTGGACCAGAGGGCTGGGCTACCGCCATGGCGATTTTGAAGAACCCCATTTTCAAGCTCGGCGAATTCTGTGTCTTCGTGGCCTTTGCATTCCACGCCCTGAATGGCATCAGGCTCATATTCATTGAACTGGGCCTGGCCGTGGGTAAAGCCGAAGAGCCGGTATATCCTTATAAATCGTCTCTTAACAATCAGAAACCCTTGATGATGATCGTCATGGTAGTTTGCGCCATTCTGATCCTCGCTGGAGGGTACAATACTTTCTTTGGAAGTCATTAGGGAGGTCGTCATGAGAGAAACCGCATACTGGACGTGGTTTTTAATAGCAGGAATCGTCATCCTTGTATTTGCAGGATTGCATATGACGGTTATGCATCTTTCGATGCTTGGCATTTTCAATCCGGAAGGTGGGGCCGTAACAGACTGGGGTAATGTCGCCTTCCGTAGTCAGAATCAGTTCCTTGCTTTTACCTATATTGTCCTTTTGGGTGCAGCGTTATACCATGGGTTTTATGGATTAAGGACGATTGTGTTTGAACTGGGGCCGAAAAAGTCTTTTCAGGATGGTTTCACTGTCCTTTTATGGATCGTAGGGATTATCCTTTTCGGTATAGGCACATATTCAGCCATCGCGGCAAAAGCACTGGAAACAGCACTATAGGAAGGGTGAAAAAATGGAAAAAATACCTACTACAAATATCATTTTCTATGTCCGTCGCTTTGACCCGGAGAAGGATGCAGCTCCCCATGAGCAGCAGTACACGGTTCCTGTAGAAAAGGGGATGACGGTCTTGGATGGTTTGCATTGCATTAAGCAGACCCAGGATGCTTCTCTTGGGTTCCGCTTTTCCTGCCGTATGGGTGTCTGTGGATCCTGCGGAATGATGATAAACGGAAAGCCCGGATTGGCCTGTAACACACAGATTCTTGACGTCACACAGAGCGCTTTGACGGTTGCGCCATTACCTAACTTTAATCTTATCAGAGACCTCGCACCCGATCTGGTACCCATGTTCGGCGTTCACAAAAGCATTCAGCCATATATTCAGAGGGGTGATGTGGAAGAAATGGAAAAACCGATCATGGAGTACTTCCAGACGCCGCATCAGCTTGAAGAGTACCTGCAGTTCACCTACTGTATCAAGTGTGGTTGCTGTATGGCTGCCTGTCCGACGATGGCAACCGACAGGGAATATCTGGGACCGATGCCACTGGCGCAGATTTATCGCTATAACACGGATTCCCGTGACGATGCAGGGGATGTCCGGAAAAACATCGCAGCCGAGTCTCATGGCGTTTTCAACTGCCATTATGCGGGTGAGTGTTCCGCTGCCTGTCCCAAAGGCGTGGACCCCGCACGGGCAATTCAGTTGATGAAAAAGGATCTCGTTCTCGGTTATTTCGGTTTAGCAAAGCATGGGAAGTGTGCGCATGTTCATAAGAAACCGGATACGTCCGCATGGAAGGCAAAGATTGAGTTTCCTGCGCATACGATAGGAAAATGAGGGTTTCATTTATGTGAAAAAGAAGCAGCGGGAAGAATACGAATTTATTTTATAAACTTACAACTTTTATTGATATAGGAGGAAATCATGGGTCGTAAAAAGATAACAGTTATCGGGGCGGGAAACGTGGGGGCAACCGCCGCTCACTGGGCAGCCATCAAGGAACTTGGGGACGTCGTTCTCATGGATATTATTGAAGGGATGCCCCAGGGAAAGGCTTTAGACTTGATGGAAGCTGCCCCTATGGAAGGTTTTGATGCGAATGTCATCGGAACGAATGGTTATGAAGAAACGAAAAATTCCGATGTGGTCATCATTACATCGGGTATTGCCCGAAAACCCGGCATGAGCAGGGAAGATTTGCTGAAAATCAATTCTGATATCGTCGGTTCGGTGACGGAGAATGTCGCAAAATATTCACCCAATTGTTTCATTATCATCGTAAGCAATCCGCTCGACACGATGACCTACCTAGCGCTGAAGGCCAGCAAGTTCCCGAAAAACAGGGTCATGGGGCAGGCAGGCGCGCTGGATTGCGCACGGCTTCAGTCTTTCATCGGAATGGAACTCAATATCTCTATTCAGGATGTGAAGGTGATGCTCCTTGGCGGCCATGGCGATGATATGGTTCCAATGCCGAGATTTTCGACGATCAACGGTATCCCCCTTTCCGAGTTCCTTCCCAAGGAAACGATTGACAGACTTGTGGAAAGAACGAAAAAGGCAGGCGGAGAGATCGTTGCTCTGCTGAAAACCGGAAGCGCCTTCTATTCACCGTCTCTGGGCGCTGTTATTATGGCGGAAGCCATCCTTAAGGATCAAAGAAGACTTATTCCCAGCTGTGCATACCTTGATGGTGAGTATGGGCTGAAGGACATCTGTTTTGGTGTTCCAACCATTCTTGGGGCCAACGGCATTGAGAAGATTATCGAACTCAAGCTGAATGATGAAGAAAAGGCCGTTGTTAAGAAGTCTGCTGAGAGCGTTGGGAAAACGATCGCTGAAATGAAGGCAATGAAGGGCATTGCCTGATTAAGGTAGAGTTTATAACTGCATAAAAACCCCCTCTTGTTCTTTTGAGAGGGGGTTTTATTTTTGTTCCGAAATCTGGCCGCCAGAGGCTGCTTTAAGGGTATTTACGAGTAACATGGCAATCGTCATCGGTCCCACGCCGCCGGGCACCGGCGTGATGTAAGACGCTTTTTCAAGAACTTCAGAAAACGCCACATCTCCAACCAGACGACCGTCATCCATCCTGTTTACACCCACATCAATTACCACAGCACCGTTCCTGACCATATCAGCCCCGATCATTTCCGGCTTCCCGGCAGCAGCGATGAGTATCTCAGCCCGTTTTGTAACCTCTGATAGGTTTTGTGTCCTGGTATGGCATATGGTCACTGTTGCGTGCCGGTTGAGGAGCATGAGGGCCAGCGGTTTTCCCACGATATTGCTTCTCCCTACAATGACCGCTTCCTTGCCTTCGATTGTGATAGCATGACGATCCATTAATTCCAGAATACCCCTGGGCGTGCAGGCCATGTGGTAGGGATTGCCGGTGAAGAGTCGTCCTAGATTGTAAGGATGAAATCCATCGACGTCTTTTTGGGGATCAATTGCTTCGATTATGGTTGCGGAATTGAGATGGCGGGGAAGGGGAAGCTGTACCAAGATACCGTGGATACTTTCATCTTGATTCAGCCCCTGTATTGTAGCGAGCAGTTCACTCTCAAGTGTCTCTTGTGGGAGCCTGAATTCCTGGGAAAAGAATCCGGCATCGCTGCATGCGTTCTCTTTATGCTTCAGGTAAATCTTCGATGCCGGGTCATCCCCGACGAGGACAACCGCGAGCCCCGGCGTTATCCCGGTTCCTTCTTTCAGGCGCAGGGATTCTGCCTTCACCTCATGCCTGATATCCTGTGCTATCTTCTTTCCGTCTATGATAACAGCCATTGTCTAAAGAATCTTTTAGGTAGCGATGTACGCTTGCCGGAGATAACGGGTTTATTTTACCTGATATTCTTTAATTGTTTTAATCAACTTTACAACTTCATCGGGAAGAAGCTTACCCTTATAAATATAACGGCAGATTCTTCCTTTATCCAGTACGACAACGTTGGATAAGTTGTTTTGCAATCCCCAGAGGCTCAGGATGGTATAGTTGTCATCCAGCAGAATTGTGGCGCCTGTTTCCTGTTGCTTGCTTTTTATTGCCCTGGCAATAATAAAATCAGGTACCATACTTGCCTTCATGTTGGCAATCCCAACCCCGACGTAGCTCCTTTTCCGGTCAATCCCTGGATCTCCTTTGAGAGCGTCGTCGACATGTTTGTTCATGTCCTTGGAGCTGATGTCCGAATAGTTTATATAGACGACCCTTCCATAAAATTCAGGGGAGTTGAGAGTATAATCTTTGCCGAGTGAGTCCTTCAATATGAAGTTGGCGGCTCTGTTTCCCACCTTTAATTCCGCTTGTGCAAAAGAAACGCTCGTAAGCAGTGCCAGAAAAACCCAAAGTAGAATCTTTTTCATCCTTCCCTCCCTGCGCATGGTTACACATTTTGACTTCGGATTATAGGTGAAAAAGATATTTCCATCAAGGAAAAACAGACAACAGGAAAAATAGATACAAACGAGAGAGAGTTCTGCTTGAAAAAGCTGTTCTTCTTGTGTTAGAAAATATCAACATCAGGGGGGTATAGTGTTATGAGTCTTGGACGGATGCTTGAAGAAAGTTGTCATCGATATGCAGACAATGTGGCCATAATCTACGATGAAAAATACGTGACCTATGATGCCTTGAACAGGGATGTAAACGCCCTCGGAAATGGATTGAGAAAACTGGGTATACAAAAGGGGGATAATGTCGCCATCATGCTTCCCAATTGCCCCGAATTTGTCATATCCTACTTTGCTGTTCAGAAAATCGGCGCTGTTGCCGTTACGCTCAATGTCCTGTCCACGTCTTATGAACTTCGTTACCTCCTTGCAAACAGCAATGCAAAATGTTTAATCACAGAAGCACCTTTAGCGAAAAAATATGAGGAAATCCGTGCTGAATTACCTCTTTGCAGTCATATCATCACGAGCAGCGGCATGAATGCCGAATCCCCTTTTTGGCAAATAGTCGAAATGGGTCCGGATACATTAGACATACCGGATATTGCCGATAATGATCCCGCCGTTATTATCTATACTGCAGGACTCACAGGAAAACCTCTGGGGGCAGTACTCACCCATGGCAATCTCCTGTCCCAATCCGAACTTCTTAGAAGCGTATATCATGCCACAGATAAGGACAGGGGGCTTGCTGTTATTCCTCTGTTTCATGCGTTCGGTGCCGTGGCTAATATGTTAGCTGCCATCCGCATCGGCGCGGGCATCGTATTACAAGATCGGATTACCATGGACGCCATTTTCAGCACAATCCAGAAGGAAAGGGTGACCTATATCGCCGCTGTGCCCCGGCTTTTTTTAGGAATGATTTTCCATCGCGAAGCCGATCAATATGACGTAAGTTCTCTCGACTTTTGCATAACGGGAGGATCGGCTATGCCGCCCGAGTTCATTCCGGTATTTGAACAGAAATTTAACGTTATCTTGAGAGAAGGGTATGGTCTTACCGAGGCGTCTCCTGTGTGTTCTGTAGGCAGTCGGGATATGGTGCACAAGCCGGGATCAACAGGGACAGTAATTCCCGGTGTTGAGGCAAAGTTAGTTGATGATCAGGATAACGAATTACCAGTGAATGTGAGCGGGGAACTTCTCATCAGGGGTGAGAATGTGATGAGAGGCTATTACAAAGACGAAGAAGCCACCGCCCGCGTTCTGCGAAACGGCTGGCTCCACACAAGCGATCTGGCCAGGATCGACGAGGATGGATATATTTTTTTGACAGGCCGGAAAAAACGGATGATTATAACCAGCGGTTTCAATGTCTATCCCCGGGAGGTTGAGCAGGTTCTGGAACTTCACCCTGCCGTTAAGGCCGCCATGGTCGTCGGCGAACCCAATCTGTTGCGAGGAGAAATTGTAAAGGCTCTGATTGTCAGGAATCCGGACGTCACGGTGGACGAAAGGGATATCACGAGACATTGCAGGACCTATCTGTCTTCTTATAAAGTGCCGCGTGAAGTTGAATTTGTAGAAGCGATTGACATGCACGGTTCTTCATAGAGGTGCGTGCGGAACGATCTGCCATGAATAAAAAATACTTAACGTCATACTTTTTAATATAAGGAGGGTCTACCATGAGAGAAGTTGTGATTGTGAGTGGGGCAAGGACTGCCGTTGGAAGTTTTGGAGGGTCGCTGAATGGTGTGAAGACAGTCGATATGGGTGCGCTGGTTATCAGGGAGGCCATCAAGAGAGCAGGACTCCGGCCGGCAATTAGTGATTTTGTGAAATCCAGCCGTCCTGATGTTTTTGGAGAATTTGACATGACGGACATCAACAGGAAATATTACGATTATGACAGTGGATTGACACCGGTCTATTTTGATGAATGTGTCATGGGAAATGTGCTTCAGACAGCCCTTGGTCAAAATTCTGCGCGACAGGCGAGCATCTATGCAGGCTTGCCTGAAGAAACCAACGCGTTCACCATCAATAAAGTGTGTGCT
>JAPLJS010000094.1 GCA_026388545.1 Deltaproteobacteria bacterium | reverse complement strand
CGCTCGCAATCAAAAACCCATGTCGCCAGTTTCCTGCGAAAAGAGCATTCTGTTTCGCCATACCCCACTATTGCCAAAAATCACTTATTCCTATACATCCCGGTCATCCGTAGGCCTATCTATAAAGATGTTGGCACCCATGAGTGGCCAGTATCGGCACAAAAGGGGCAACAAGGCTCCTTGCTCACCTGCTTGTCGATAGAAAAAACAAAGAAGATATGATTGAATCGCCATAGGTTGCGACACGCGGCTTAGTTCTTCAAGCGTCATTCTGCAACTCCGCTACAGAATGACGCTTATTAGAAAGCTGCTATATAATTCAATCATCCGAAATTCACAATTTAATAAAGAAGTCAATAAAATCTCTTCAATGTAATCATTCGTTTGTATTCCTATCTGTCTTGATATTTTCCATCGAATCCCGTATAATATAGTCATCATTATTCCACTCAGGAGCCCTACCATGAAAAAGAGAATCCTATGGATCATTATTTCTTTCAACTTTATTATCTTCCCGTTATATCAAACATCCCACGCGACCGACCTCATCCTGAACAAAACGCCGACACAGGTCTACTTCTCCCCTCGGGGCGGCTGCACAGAAGCAATAATCAGTCAGATCGTCAAAGCCAAATCTGAAATCCTCGTCCAGGCATACTCCTTCACATCTACGCCCATCGCAAAAGCACTATTAAACGCCCATAAACGGGGTATAAAGGTAGGAACGATACTTGACAAGATCGGAAATAAACCGTCGTTCACATAGCAGCAAAGGAGAATAAACATGGATTTTAAGACACTCTTAACAAACAGGCGTTCCATCAGGGATTTCCAGAACAAGGATGTGCCTTTATCAATAATAAAAGAAATCATCCAGGATACCTGTCTTGCCCCGACAGCGATGAACGGCCAGCCATGCCGGTTTATCATTGTTCAGAACCGTGATTACATCAGAAATCTCTCTGATGAAAGTAAGGGGAATCTCCTTTCCGATCTTGAACAAAATCCTGACTCACCTCTGAAAAACTATGAATCCTATCTGCGTGACGAGCAGTTCAATGTTTTTTACAATGCACCCACCCTTGTTTACTTTATCGGTCCTGAAGATGTTCATTCGCTCGATGTGGACTGCGCCCTGACGGTTGCCTACTTCATGTTCTCAGCTACATCAAGAGGATTGGGCACCTGCTGGATAGGATTAGGGGCGCATATCCGTGACCGTAAAATCCTTGATGACATCGGAGTGCCCGTGGATTGTCAAATAGTGTCGCCCATTATTGTCGGTTATCCGGCTGGTATACCTCCTGCTTCTGAAAGGCATGCGCCTGATATAGTAAAAGTTATCTGAATAAGTGGACATATAGTGTATTGGAATGGCATATGGCCGAAAAACTCGATCCCAAAGAACTCGTATCCTAAAGGAACTGCTCATGTCCGAAGCTATTCAATCAGAAGCACTGGTCAGCCTCCTTGAAAAGAAAGGTATCATCAGCAAGCAGGAACTTATCAAACATATCAGAAAGGAGCGGCATCATGATTTATGTAATTGCCACTGTAGAGTTGGCTGAAGGAAAACGGGGCGAGTATCTCAGAGAATTGAAAAAAGTTATTCCTGATGTACGTGCTGAAATCGGTTGTCTTGAATACGGCCCTGCAACCGATGTTGTCACTGATATCCCTGTCCAGGAACCAGTAAGTCAAAATGTTGTAACCATAATTGAGCGATGGACAGATATCCAAGCCTTAACGGATCATCTCAAGACTCATCACATGAAGACCTATCGTGAAGCTACAAAATCTGTTGTAAAAGGTCTGCGGGTTCGCATTCTAAAACCGCTATAACGCTTTTGAAAAGGGGACAGATAATGGGCAATTCTATCGATGGGTATCCTGTAGTCATCGAAATCCCGGTGGTATGGGGAGAGATGGATGCTTTCCAGCATGTAAACAATGTTGTCTATTTCAGATATTTTGAAAACGCCAGGATTGTCTACTATGAAAAATTGGATGTTCTGGATCTCATGAAAAGAACAACGATTGGCCCCATTCTGGCTGCCACAAGTTGTCGATTCAGGATGCCTTTGACATATCCCGACAAAGTGCTCATTGGTGCTAAAGTGACAAATATCGAGGAAGACCGATTTACGATGAATCATCTTGCGGTCAGCACGAGGCATCAGAAGGTAGCCGCCGAAGGTGATGCTGTCGTGGTAGCCTTTAATTATCGTGAAAATAAAAAGGCGCCCATACCAGATGCGTTGAGGCAGCGTATTCTGGATGTTGAAAAAACTATTTTCTAACGCATAAGGAGGAGAACAATATGTCAGACAAACCTGATCCGCAGCAACCCCAGCAGATCCAGATTAATACCGCTGATGAAATATCGAGAGGCAGATACAGCAATTTGATGCTGGTATCACATAGCCCGGACGAGTTCATGCTTGATTGGCTTTTGAACTCACCCAATGGGCCTCACCTGGTTTCAAGAATAATACTAAGTCCGAGCAATGTTAAGAGAGTGATCGAAGCCCTGACGATAAACCTGAAACAGTATGAAGATAAATTCGGGACCGTGAAGGTAATTGATCCGGGCGATCAGAAGGTTCACTAATCTGGGAGAAGACGTTCATGAGCATATTCAAGATTCAACAGGTGTAGGGGGTGTCTTCGACCATATGTCTTTCTGAAAGCAACAAATCGTCAACCTCAACGAAAATGCAGTATTTCAATCAGTTATCAATGATGTTATTTCCGCGATAATTATGATATGGTCGTCCAGCCCTGTGAGGGGATGGGGCCTACGGATGCAAGGTTGAAAGATTGTGGCACCGCCGGGACACCAAGCGACAAATTGAGAAAGCAAACATCAACCTGACGTATCGGGAGAAACCGGTTTACTCGACTCAAACATTTCAAATGGATACGGGAATTGATTAAGAAACTTAACCAGGAGATATTTTCATGAATGACCGACAAATGGAGAGAATAAGCCTGGTCCAGACCATGTTTCCTGACGGCATCCCCCGGCTCTGGTGCCCACTTCTCACCCATTACAGGGATGATAAGACGATTGATTTTAACCGCATGGAGTCCCACTTCGCATATATTTCCCCTTGGGTGAAGGGCTTCCTGATCCCCGGTTCAACGGGGGACGGCTGGGAACTCACGGAGGAAGAAACGCTGCAGGTAGCCGAATTCGCTGTGGCCCATACGCGGAACAAGGATATTCATCTTCTCATCGGACTTCTCAGGCCGGATGTAGGGGGCGTGAAGGGGACGCTTTCGGCCATGAAGGGACGCAACGTATTTCATTTACTAGAAAATAAGGGGGCAGACCCGGTAATGAGCCCTCATCACATCTGCGGCATTACAATCTGTCCACCCCGCGGCAAGGCACTATCGCAGGCGGAAATCGATTCGGGACTCTCGGAAATTCTGGATATGTCCCTGCCCACGGCCCTTTACCAGCTTCCCCAGGTAACGGAAAATGAGGCGGCGCCGGAAACATTCGCCCGTCTTACGGAGAAATACCCGAATCTGATCTTTTTCAAGGACTCCAGCGGTAACGACCGGATCGCCTCCTCTTCCGTCGACAAGGGTGGCGTCTTTCTCGTTCGTGGCGCCGAAGGGGATTATGCACGCTGGTTGAGGGAGGCCGGGGGGCCTTATGACGGTTTTCTCCTCAGTACGGCCAATTCCTTTCCCCGGGAGCTCCGATCTGTTATCGAAAATCTTGAAAAAGGTGATTTCAAGGCCGCCGGAGAGACTTCCGGACGGCTCAGCACGGTGATCGGAAAGATCTTCGCAATCGTCCAGCCCCTGACCCATGGAAATGCCTTCACAAATGCCAACAAGGCCATTGATCATTTCCTTGCCTACGGCCCCAATGCGGCAAGCCGTCCCGGACCGCTCCTCCACGCCGGGGTCCGCCTCCCCCGGGAGATTCTATCGGCCACGGGGAAAGCTCTCGACAGCCAAGGTTTTCTGCCTGAGAGGGGCTACTGGGAGTAGGGATGTCCGCTGTCTTAGCCCTGTCTCAAAAACCAATAATAGTCTAAATTCTCTTTTTTAATGATAAGGTTAACTCGAATAAGGCCACAGGCTCCGATCCCAATAGGGAGGGAACCGTTGCCGTTACATGGACTGTAAGATTGACACGATCATCGGATGTCAAAGCTTTATCAACAAGGGCACGAATAGCTGAACCATCTTCACAGGTAAACAAGACATCCCCTTCCGCTCGTTTCAAAAATTCAGCCTTGAAATCCTTAAAGAGAAGCGACACTTTCTGGCCGCTTTCTTGAATCAATCGCATGGCCATAAGCCCACCAGCGCAGTCAGCACCAGTTGCTAATACACCGAAATACATGGATTTAAGGTGGTTTCGTGTGTGACGTTTAAGGGGAATTCTCACCACAATACGCTCATTATTAAACTCTTCAATAAAAGGTGAGACATAGAAGATAAGGGGTATCTTAAAAAAGCCAAATGTTCTTAATCTAAGAGTAGCACGTAATTTCTCTAAAAAAATCATTTTACTTCCCCAATGAATAATGGGACTAATGGTATGAGCATATGTAAACTCATTCGTTGTACATTATCAAGTGATAATCTTAACTTTTCTATTGGTTTGAATTTGCAGCTTGGTGGATTCAGCATTTGCTTCTGTACTGTTGATTTTCTGATTCAGACAACCCGTACTACACTTAAACTCGGTAATCACCAAAAAAATCGAAGAACTCTAACTTGAAATGTGGTAAAAAGTATCAGGGCAGATCATTTTTGAGGTATGTTTGATGATTAGATCACTGGATGATTTTTCAAGGATTGCAAGGGAAAAAGGCCCTAAGAAGTTAGCCGTTCTTGCCCCTGAAGATGAGGAGTTCATGCTTGCGGTGAAGAGGAGCTGGCAGATGGGGTATATCGAACCCGTTCTCATCGGTAATGCAGAAAAAATGGGACGGGTAGCAGAAAAGGTCGAATTCGATATCGGTGGATTTGAAAAGATTATCAGTGATGATCGGCAGGCAATTGCTGATCTCGGGATCAGCATGCTTTTTTCTGGGGAGCTGGATATCGCAAGCAAAGGGCAGATTCCCACCTCTTACATCTACCGCTCAATCATCAGGGAAGAGGGGAAAGCGGGTTCGGGTATGACCGTGAGCGTGGTCACCTTCTGGGAGGTTCCGGGACTCCACCACCTGGTCGCCTTTACGGATACCGGTGTCAATATCAAACCGGATTTCAAGACGAAGGCCGAGATCCTCAAGAACGCCATTTTTGTCTATCGTCTTCTGGGGTATCCGAAACCTAAGATCGCTGTCCTTTCCGGCCAGAGAGAGATCGGCGGTACGCTTGTTTCCTACCGGGATTACGAATTGCTCAGAGAAGCCGCTGCCTCGGGGGATTTCGGGGATTGTGAGATTATTGATGCAACTTCCTTCACTGATATCTTTCTTGGTAGGAAAAACCGCCTGGCCGATCATAGCAACGTGAATATGGAGAAGATGCCACACATCCTTCTCTTTCCCTGCCTCGATACTGGTAACATCATCTGCAAGCTCGATTTCTTCTTGGATGTAACCCGCTGCTCCCTTGTTGCAACCTCCAGGGGACCGGTCTGTATCCCTGCCCGATCCGACTTCAGCGATAACATTGTTGAGCAGCTTGCTATGTGTGTCGTCGTGTCGGATAGGATGAAAGGGGAGGTGAAGTGAGATGCTGAGATCATTCAAAGAGATCCTTGAAGCTGCGCAGGAAGGGGACGCAAAGAAACTGGTGGTTTCTTTTGTGGAGAAAAGGGACATGGATCTCCTCGGCAAGGCGGCGGGCGCCGGCCTCATCATTCCCTGTATGGTCGGTGATGGCAAAGCGATAGAAACAATGATCAGGGGAACTCTGCTGGCATCACTGGAATATGAGATCATTGACGAGAAAGACCCGGGCAGGGTCCTCAACAGGGCGATAAGGCTTATCAGGGAAGGCCACGCTGATATTTTTATGCAGGGCAACGTTGCCCACCAGGCGTTTATTGATGCCATCCTTGATGCAAAAAACGGCCTCCGGAAGAGGAAGCTTGTGAGCTACATTTCACTCTTTCAGTTGCCGAAACAAGAAAAGCTGATCCTCGTGACTGATACCTTCATCAACAATAATCCGACCATTGACGAAAAACAACTGATCCTTGAAAATGCCCTCCGGCTCGCGGATATCCTGGGAATCGATACGCCTAAGGTAGCGGCGCTCGCCGCCATCGAGCAGATAAACCTAAGAATTCCCTCGACACTGGATGCGGCGATCCTCTCCAAGATGTCGGAAAGGAAACAGTTCGGAAAAGCCATTGTCGAAGGACCTCTCGACATAGACTGTGCCCTGAGCCAGATTGCGGCAGCAAGAAAAGGACTTCAGAGCGTTGTGACCGGGAATGTCGATATATACCTTGTCCCTGAAATCGATACGGGCCATCTCCTGGCTGAATCCCTCGTTTTCTTCGGAAAGATGCAGATGGCAGGCGCAATCATGGGAGCGTCACATCCTGTGATCCTGAATCTGCCTTTTGTCTCCGATGAAAGCAGGATGGCAGAGATTGCACTGGCAGCCTTGATATGTAGAAAGGGAGGAAACGATGCATAACGAACCTCATCTGCTCGTTATCAACGTAGGCTCTACTTCAACAAAGGTCGCCTGGTTCAATGGAAACGTGCCCATGGTTCTCGAAACAATCCGGTATAGCAGTGAAGACCTGGCTCCTTATTCTTCTCTTAATGAGCAGCTTCCTCTCCGCAAGGATGACCTCCTCAAATTTTTAAAGAAAAACGGGATCGGTTTAGAAAAAGTGGTCATGATCGTCAGCCGTGGAGGCCTTGGCAGGCCATTGCCCGCGGGTGCTTACAAAATTGATGACGCCATGTGCAAGGACCTTCTGAAGGGAAAATTCGGTAAACACCCCTCGGCCCTGGGACCGGCCATTGCTCTTGATTTATCCATGAGATACGGGATGCCTGCTATCGTGATCGATCCGCCAAGCACAGATGAGTTCCAGCCTTTAGCCAGGATATCCGGTCTTCCCGAAATTGAAAGGAAGAGCGCCTTTCATACCCTGAACCAGAAGATGGCGGCAAGACGACTTGCCAGTGAACTAGGGAATAAATACGAGGCAATGAACCTCATCGTAGCTCACTTGGGCGGGGGCATCACTATCGGCGCCCATCAAAAGGGTCGGGTCATTGACTGCAATCATGGACTTGGGGAAGGTCCTTTCACACCGGAGAGGGCCGGTTCTCTCCCCACAACAGGCCTGCTTGACCTCGCTTTTTCGGGGAAGCTTGATAAAAAGCAGATGCTTGACCGACTTGTGGGCCAAGGCGGCCTTTCGGCTTATCTGGGTACGACGGATGTTCGGAAGGTAGAAGAGATGATCAGGGCGGGAGACGAAACGGCAAAACTGGTATATGAGGCCATGGCTTATCAGGTTGCCAAGGAGATCGGTGGCATGAGCGTTGTCATGAAAGGGAAGATTGATGGAATAATACTGACAGGGGGTTTGGCCAACTCCGAGATGCTGACGGGCTGGATCAAGGAGCGGACTCAGTTCATTGCACCTGTATTTATCTATCCCGGCGAAGATGAGATGTCGGCCCTGGCCGAAGGCGGCCTGCGGGTGTTGCGGAAGGAAGAGGAGTTAAAAAGATATCCATGAAACGGAAAAAGATGAGAGATCACAAATACGATCCCCCTTTTATTGCTTCTTAATAATCTCTTTCTTCCTGGAAATGTTGTTTTCCAATTCAACCTATCCATCCAGCATTTCGTATTGCTATACGTAACGAGGATGTCTTCCTGAAATCTCGCATTTTTAGTTTTTATCGTTTGTGTTATATTACAAGCGAAAATACTGCAGTGTAAGGAAGCAGTCATGCAGATTCTGAAAGCTGGTGCATTGTATTTTGCACTCGTATTCGGAGCAGGGTTCGTGTTTGGAACCATTCGCGTATTATGGGTCGTACCATATTTCGGCACGAGAATAGCCGAACTGATGGAAGCGCCCTTCATGCTGGTGATTACCATTGTTGCGGCACATTGGACAGTTCGATATCTCGACTTGCCGTCCGGCCCTTCTAAGCGTCTTGGTATGGGGTTGGTCGCTTTTGGTCTACTGATGGTGGCAGAATTTACGCTTGTTTTATGGCTTCGGGGTATATCGATAAGTGAGTACCTCGCAAATCGAGATCCCGTGTCGGGAACAGTCTATTATGTTATGCTTGGAATATTCGCAATTATGCCGCTTCTTGTGGCTCGAAGATAAGGCTGGCAAGCTGCGGGATGGAGTGTAGTATAGCAGTCTATAATCTGTGTTTATTCATACTAAACGGGGTCCTAAAGATTCTATAGTTACTGGTCTCTTGCACTCTTCCTGTTATTAATAACTTGGAGGTGATGAAAGTTATCCAAGTTTTCTCGGTATAATGATGGCTGTAAATTGAAGATCTGGAGTTTAGACATTCACAGCTGGTCACTACATATTTTTAAAGATAGAGGACATTTCTAATTTTATAATGAATCGATGAGGATTTAACCATGCTTATAATCAAAGGAAGCGAGATACGTAAAGCTGATCACCCGATTGATAATATCTTTCTTGATCGCTGGTCACCGCGTGCCATGTCGGGCGAGGAAATTCCCGAAACAGAGCTTATGTCCCTGTTTGAAGCGGCAAGATGGGCACCGTCATCCAACAACAATCAACCATGGCGCATCCTATATGCCAGACGGAACAAGGAACAGTGGCCTCTCTTCTTCAACTTGCTTACCGATTCCAATAAGATTTGGGCCAAGAATTCTTCCGTACTCCTCCTCATCGTTTCGAAAAACACCTTTGACAACGGACAGCCGTCGCGGACCCACTCCTATGATGCCGGTGCGGCATGGGAGAATCTGGCCCTGCAGGGGAACCTCAGGGGTTATGTTGTCCACGGCATGCAAGGGTTCGATTACGAACTTGCCCAGTCTTCCCTGAACATCCCTGATGGTTTCACGGTTGAGGCCATGGCAGCCATAGGCATACCAGGGAACAAGGAAGACCTGCCCGATTACCTCCAGGAGCGCGAATCACCGAACGATAGACGAAAACTCACGGAAACGGTCTGCGAAGGACCCTGGGTATGACCTGGTCTATAATCATATAAGTCTTCAGATACGACTCGTTGCCGGGGAAAGGACATAGGAGGGAAAAGAGTCAAGGAGAATCAAAATGGAAAAGATTAGGAAAATCCGTAAGGTTATCAAGAGCAAACCCACCATTGAAGGAGCGGGTGTCCGCTTGGAGCGAGTATTCGCGGAGGCAACTACATTCGATCCGTTCCTCCTTCTCGACGATTTTCGTTCAACGGATCCACTGTATTATATCAAGGGGTTCCCCTGGCATCCGCATCGCGGAATCGAGACAATCACGTATGTCCTTCATGGAAGTGTCGAACATGGGGATAGCATGGAAAACAAAGGCGTGATCGCCTCCGGAGATGTCCAATGGATGACCGCCGGCAGTGGTATCATCCATCAGGAAATGCCGAAAGGGGATGAGGCAGGTCAGATGGGGGGATTCCAATTATGGGCCAATCTCCCGGCCTCTCACAAGATGATGAACCCTCGCTATCGTGACGTGAAGAGCAACCAGATACCGGAAATCTCTATGGGCAGCGGCGTAACGATCAAGGTCATTTGCGGTGAGGTCAAGGGGGCTCGCGGGCCTGTCCGAGACATCATAATCGATCCGGAATACCTTGATATTACCGTGTCTCGGGGGGCAGAGTTTATTCATCCGACCAAACGGGGTCACACGGTCTTTGCCTACATTATTGGGGGCAAGGCATGGTTCAGCGAACAAAAGGACACGCTCCTCTACAATGAAAATCTTGTCCTGTTCCATGACGGAGAACACATAGTGATTTCGACTGAAAATGAATCTGTTCGCTTTCTGCTCATATCAGGCAAGCCCATTGGCGAACCTGTTGCATGGCGAGGCCCTATCGTGATGAACACAAAACAAGAATTGGAGATCGCCTTCGAGGAGTATAGCAATGGAACATTTATCAAGCACAAGAAGGGGTGATCCATTTCATGGTATGATAAGCTAGCTGTGCATTTTTGTCCGAAACAAACAAATCCAAGGGGCATTGTCCGCACCAGTGGTTGAGTTAAATCGTTACGCTCTTTCAATCCGATAACTGCAATTCTGATGACTGAACGGTACCGAATAGTTGTTGGTGTTATGCAAAATTTTATATTCAAAAAAGGGATGTTTTAAAGATTATCGTCATTCTCATAAAAAGATAATCAAAAAGTGACGTCATTCCAAATAATCATAAGGAGTATTAATAATGAGCTATAATAGTCCGGAGGAAATCTTGAGATTGGCCCGGAATTTCATGGAGAGCCGCATTCTGCTTACCGGCGCCGAATTAAACATTTTTAGCATTCTCAGTCAGTCGCCTTTGTCCGCTCAAGAGGTCTCAAGCAGAATCGGAGCTGATCTGCGCGCCTTAACCATTCTCCTGGACGCCCTTACTGCTATGGGTCTTCTTGTCAAACAAAATGAAACCTATCGATGTTCACCATCCCTTATCCCGTTTCTTTCTGAGAATGAGCCCGGTTCGGTTCTCCCCATGGTTCTCCATGTAGCCCATCTCTGGCGCAGATGGTCTCATTTTACAGATGTAGTAAAAAGGATAAAGGAGTCGGAAGATACTTTTAATCCTCCCCGAAATGCCGATGAAATGCGCGCATTCATCGGTGCTATGCATGTAGTTGCGGAACCGCGAGTCCGGGATATTGTGGCAACGGTTAATCCGGGCTCAGCAAAGGTCCTGCTTGACGTGGGCGGCGCCTCAGGGACGTACACCATTGCTTTCCTGCACGCTGGCCCTGAAATGAGAGCCACTTTATTTGATCAACCCGAAGTTATTGAAATGGCCCGCGAGCGTCTCGACAAGGCGGGCATGCTTACCCGTGTAACTCTGGTTCCCGGCGATTTTTATCATGATGAATTTCCACCCGGACATGACCTGGCGTTTGTTTCTGCAATCATCCACCAAAATAGCCTTGAACAGAATGAGGACCTCTACAAAAAGATTTTCCGTTCTCTTAACCGGGGAGGACGAATTGTTATTCGTGACCACGTTATGGAGCCCGATCGGATCTATCCGAAAGACGGTGCAATTTTCGCCGTCAATATGCTTCTGGGAACGTCAAGCGGCGGAACCTATACCTTTGAGGAAATCAGGACAGGTCTTTCACGGGCGGGATTTACGGGTATACGCCTCATCAGGAAGGGGGAACATATGGATGCTCTTGTTGAAGCATTCAAACTGGGCTGATGCTTCATCGCCCTTGATCATTTTAGACTCATCGCCAGGACGGCGGCGCCGATAGCCCCGTTCACCTGTGCGTAGTTCGAAACCTCGACAGCGATTCCGAGCTTTTTTTCGAGCGCCTTCACGACACCGGCATTCTTTGCCACGCCGCCTGTCATTACAAGCGGAGGCACAATACCCACACGGTTCGCCATGGACGATACCCGTGCGGCTATGGATTCGTGTATGCCGGCAATTATGTTCTCTCGCCGTTCACCCTTAGAGATGAGCGAGATGACTTCCGATTCTGCAAAGACCGTGCAAAGGCTGCTGATCCTTGAGGGTTCATCGGCCTTCAGGGAGAGGTCGCCAAATCCATCAAGGTCCACTTCCAGCGCCCTTGCCATTACTTCCAGAAAACGGCCCGTTCCGGCGGCACATTTGTCGTTCATCGCAAAGTTTTTCACTTTCCCCTTTTCATCGAGGACGATGGCTTTGCTGTCCTGCCCGCCGATATCAATTATGGAACGGATGAGTGGATTTAAATAATGGGCGCCCGTTCCGTGGCAGATGATCTCCGTCATTGCCTTATTAACAAACTTCACACTGTTCCTTCCGTATCCCGTGGAGATCACCCGCCTCACTGCCGTTTTCTCAAGACAAAGATCTCTGAGGAGTTCCTCATACACCCTTCCTCCGGCCGTTTCAGTATTGTACCCGGTAAAGATTACCCGTGTTCCAAGGATCTTTCCATCGGCGATGACTGCCGCTTTCGTTGTAATGGACCCGATATCAATACCTGCTGTAATCATCATGAGCTGCCTAATCACCCTTTCTCTGCCTGATAATCTCCATAAACGCATCAATGCGGGTGGATACCTGGCTTTCGGAGAAACTCCGCGCATCCACCATATCCGCTTCAATTATCAGACAGGGAATCTCTCTTTCCCTCTCTACGATCTTCTTTATATCGTACTGGCCAAGAGAGTAAGGCTTGCAGCTCCGGTTCGAGTGCATCACGATGCCGTCAACCTTATACTTGTCAACCATTTCGATCACGATACCGGCCATCTCATCCACGCCGATATTGAGGTAAATGCGTGTATATGCCTCGGCCATGGATTCGAAGAAGTTATTCTCGTCAATATATTTCATTGAACGGCACCATGCTGAAGTATAGGTATCCGCCACGAGGCATGCGTTGTGGGACGCCAGTTTTTCGGAGAGCCAGCGTGTCCGGTGCCAAATAGGGATGTTGTCCCAGAGGAGCCTGTACTTTTCATGAGGAATGGCCCCGATCCCTCTTGCCACCCGGTCCTTCATTTTTTCAAGAAGCTGTGTATAGTAATCGATTACAATCGGTGTCCCTCTCAGTGAAACTATCAGCGCCAGATGGAAAAAGGCGTCAAACGTTGTCATGGGCGCGGGCCTGTTCGTTGTCGTATCCAGAACGGCTTGCCAGAGCCTCTGCCCTTCAAGGGAAAGTTTTCCCACGGCCTTAAGGCGGTCGTGATCCATTTTGCTCCCGCATGCCTTTTCCAGGAAAAGGACATATTCGTCGAGCTGCCTGCGGACGTATCGTCTGGCCTCTTCCGCATATCCCATGTGACAGAAGGGCGTATCTAAAATAAAGAGAGGGACATTAAAGTAGCGGGCCTGAACTTCATACCACTTCAGAACGGTTCCGCAGATGTTGTTGCAGCAGATAAGCATATCGGGACGGGGCAGACCGCCAATCGGGCCGCCGTTTACCGTGGCGCAAGCGATATCGGTGCGGGCATAGGAACAAAGGTCGCTTGAATATCCCATAGATTCCGACTTTTCGCAGAGGTCTGCCCCCATTTTGCTTGCACCGATCATCGCACCGTGGTTCTCCGGGTATACAGGGATCACATTCATGGCGATGAGCGGTTCGACGGGGCCTCCGCTCGTAATCCATGCGACTTTCCTCCCGCCGACGCGGGCGCTCTTGGCCTCCATGTAATAGACCGTCATGATCTCTTTCATCTTCTTTTTCTTTTTGAAATGAAGGATGAATTTCTTGATCTTTGCGAGTAAGAAGAGCATGATCTCCGGCATTCTATTCATGGGCGTCACATTTTCTCTTTTGTTCTTTATGGAAACAATCACAACATCTCAATGAATGTCTCAAATCTTGTCTGTAACTGGCTCTCAGAGGGGAGCTGATCTTCCACATCGAGCGCCATGCTGGGAATTCCCTCCCTATCGAGAAGCTCTTTCATGTAGGGATAATCAAAGGCATGGGGATCGCAGAATTTGAGGAAAACGAATACGACACCCCGTGCATCTTTCTCCTTAACAATCTTCACGAGATTTTCACCCCGGGTGAAGATTCCGGCATGCTTTGCAGGGCAGACGGGTCTCTTCATGAAGCGTTCCGCAATAACGGTGATGGGATCGGAATCATTCATAACAGATCTATCAAAATAACGCGTCCCGGTGCAGAAATCATCCCAAACAACGACTCCCCCGGCTTCTTCGATGATCCGATAGATATCGGGGTGGGTGCACACGCCACCGGCCAGGATGATACGCTTACCCTGAAATGATGCCGCACTCTCCCTTTTCTTTTCCAATTCATTAACAACTGTGGGAAGAACCTCCAGAAGATGACTCCTGTCCATGATCATGGACGCTTTGACAACGGCATACAGATCGCTGCCGGTGATTATCCCGGGGTTTTCAGCTTTCAATTCGTAAAGTCTCTTCAGATGCCCCCTGATGGTATTGAATGTCTTCAGTGCATTTGTCAGCTTTTCTTCGGTAATCTCAGATTGCAGATATCCGCCAAGGTCGTTCCT
>JAPLJS010000093.1 GCA_026388545.1 Deltaproteobacteria bacterium | reverse complement strand
CATGGGGATTCCATAGCGCTCGGCCACAGCACTGACGGTCTTTGTAACTGAGCTATGGTAGGCGCCCATTAACCCGACAACTTTGTCGTCAAGAATAAGTCTTTTTGCAAGGTCTGCTCCACGGTCAGGCTCGCCCCGATGATCTGCAAAGATCAGTTTGATTTTAGCGCCACCTAAATTCGGTATCCCACCCCACTGTGCCATGGGTATATCAACGCCGGGAGTTTTATTATTGATAATCTCTGCGGTCAGCTCTGCTGCCCTCTGAAGGTCTCTCCCGATTGTAGCCGCTGCCCCTGAGAGCGGATAGAGAACACCGATCCTAATCTCTTTTTCCTGCGCAAAAAGCGGAGGAACAATAAAAAGAAGAGACAAGAACACAACGATGGAAAAAAGAACTGTTTTCCGGTATTTCATTGTATTACCTCCAGTAGTGTTTTTGGTATGCATCATAAAGCTGAGCTTTTTTGTTCCAGAGTTGTTCTGCTTCCTTTGGATCAACCATTTCAGATGCATCCATACGTATCTCATGCCGAAATCATGGCTTTCCGCCTCTCTTTCCAACCACCCCCTTCCATAGATTACACGGCACTGCTCAAAGGAACATATAACGGCTCAGAATCCAGGATTCAAAATTCAGCAGAACGGTAACCCTGTAGATCACCAGCAACTTGCTGGCTTATTCCGACAAATGCGCCCTTATGCCATGCCCTCTAATCCCGAAAATCCTTAGCGGTTTTCCTATGAATCTCCATCCTGAATTCAAGCCCCCGGCTTCTGAGTGGCCCAGCAATTTCATCCTTAAATCCCACGGGGTGCCCCGGGTTATTTTAAAAAAGTCAGGAAATGGCCATTTCTTCTATTTTTATATCTGTAATGAACATATGACAGGGTTTATGGGTAATCATGAACGGAACCTTTGATTTCATTGCTGCCAGCTGCGGAGTAACACCGCAACCCCAAAAAACAGGCACATCCCCCCTGTCAATTACGGGAGGTTCGCCAAAGGCAACCTTTTCAAGATGCGTGATCCCAATTGGCTCCCCATTGCCAATATGGACGGGCGCGCCATGCGCTTTAGGAAATCTCGATGTTATCTGAACCGTCCGTGCAACAAGATGGCCAGGAATCGGTCTCATAGTGACTACCATGGGCCCCCAAAAAACCCCGGCTGGCCGGCACATGACTGAACTGATATATACGCCTGGATCTTTTTGCTGGAGATAATTCTTTACGGGAACCCCTCCCCGAACCAGGGCTTCTTCAAAGGTATAACTGCAACCGATTAAATAAGTTACAAGATCGTCACGCCATAAGTTGGTGATCTCTGTTCTTTCCTCGACCAGTTTTGAATCCTTGAAGATGCAATATTTCGGGATATCGGTGCGGATGTCCGCATTGGGGGCTGCTTCCTGTACAATAGGGTTTCCCGGATCAAGGATTTCAATGATTGGGCAAGGCTGGGGATTCCTCAAACAAAAGATGGTAAAATCGAGAGCGAATTCCCTCGGGAGGATAACGAGATTGGCTTGGACATAGCCGGGACAGGCCCCACTGGTAGATTTTTGCCATTTGCCCTGTCTAATTTGATCGCGGAACTTCCCGGGATCTTGTTCTTGTCTTTCGTTAGACATAATAGCACCTTACCTGAATCCGCGGCATAAAATGTGCTTAAAGCCCCGTAACTATTCAGCCCCTCCATTAGTGTGGCTATCTCTCACCCCCCCCCTAAAATTGTCAAGGGATTTTTTTAATTTTACTGATTGAATCCACGGCTTCATTTTGTGCGGTCCGGTTTTCCTGTTTTTCAGCGCCGCTTCTTGGACGACTTCGCAAAAAGTCGAGACCACCCCCGAGATTTCCTCCCCGATTTCTTCTCTCAAATCCTCCGGCATCCGGGGCCGGTCAGGCTGCTGCGCCCGCCTGTTCCGGGGGTTACCTGGATCTGCGTCCCGATACGCTCCTTGAGCGCCGGGACATGGGAGATGACGCCGATCAGCTTGCCGTCCTGACGGAGTCCCGCCAGGGTTTCCAGGGCCGTTTCCAGGGAATCTTCGTCAAGGGTTCCGAACCCTTCATCGAGGAAGAGGGAA
>JAPLJS010000092.1 GCA_026388545.1 Deltaproteobacteria bacterium | reverse complement strand
GCACTTCCTGGGTTAAGCCCAGGGCTTTCACATCTGACTTATCACGCCGCCTACACGCTCTTTACGCCCAATGATTCCGAACAACGCTTGCACCCCCCGTATTACCGCGGCTGCTGGCACGGAGTTAGCCGGTGCTTCCTCTGGCGGTACCGTCAAGCATGACAGCTATTCACTCCCATGCACTTCTTCCCACCTGACAGAGCTTTACGATCCGAAGACCTTCCTCACTCACGCGGCGTTGCTGCGTCAGGGTTTCCCCCATTGCGCAAGATTCCTCACTGCTGCCTCCCGTAGGAGTCTGGACCGTGTCTCAGTTCCAGTGTGGCTGATCATCCTCTCAGACCAGCTAACCATCGTTGCCTTGGTAGGCCATTACCCCACCAACTAGCTAATGGTACGCGGACTCATCCTTTAGTGAAGGCTTGTATACAGAGGCTATCTTTGACTGTTCCACCGAAGTAAAACAGTTTTATCGGGTATTATCCCACCTTTCGGTGAGTTATTCCCGGCTAAAGGGTAGATTATCCACGCGTTACTCACCCGTGCGCCACTTTACTCATTCGCCGAAGCGAATTTTCTCGTACGACTTGCATGTGTTAGGCACGCCGCCAGCGTTTGTTCTGAGCCAGGATCAATCTCTCCAGTTTTTAATCCTTAGCTTAGACATTTCTTTCCATTTTCTTAAAAAAGAAAAAGGACCCACAAATCAATTATCCCACTATTCAATTTCCAAAGAACATCTCAAAAACGAGTTTATAGATGTAAGCTAAAAAAAAATTTCTGTCAAGAATTATTTCGTTTCATGAACAACAAAATGATTGCGTGAAGAAAAGAAAACGGTTTCTACATCGTCTATCATCGGGTGTCAAGAAAAAACTTCAAAAAAATTAACTAACTGATAACCAATTTATTTTATTAGATAATATTCCATTCTCATTTCGCGGGAACGATTTATTCTCCTTTTTCTATGACGGAATATTTCTTTTTCCCTTTTCGGATAAATATCCTTTTGCCTTCCCCAAAGTGATTCATCCCGATCTTTTCATCGAAAGATTTAATCTGAATGTCATTCACATAGCCACCACCCTGAGCAATGATTCTCCGGGCCTCACTTTTCGATGCACAGAGATTTGTCTCATAAAATAACTCATAGGCCGGTATCCCCTTTTCCAGATCCCCTTTCGATATTGTTATCCTGCATATAGCAGAATCGTCCGGAACTACCTCGACCCTTGGAATAGCGCTTGCCGGAAGGACGGATGGATCGACAGGCTTTACACCAAAAGCTGCCGCTGAAGCCTTCCACGCAGACAAAGCAGCCTCCCTGCCATGTGAAATAACTGTCGCCTCAAATGCCAAAACCGCTTTTGCCATATTCAAACGGGCATCGGTAAGAATCTGTACCTGTCTGATTTCATCCATCGGTAAAAAGGTAAACAACGCGAGAAATCTCTCCAGGTCGGCATCGTCCGTATTGATCCAGAATTGATAATAATCATAGGGCGAGGTCAGCTCCGCATCCAGCCAGACTGTTCCCTTCTCCGTTTTTCCCATTTTATGACCGAGGGCTGTTGTGATGAGGGGAAAGGTCATGCTGAAGGCGTTTTTCCCTTCAATCCTTCTGATCAGATCGCTGCCGGCCAGCATATTCCCCCATTGATCATTCCCGCCCATCTGGAGAACACAATC
>JAPLJS010000091.1 GCA_026388545.1 Deltaproteobacteria bacterium | reverse complement strand
AATCCGCTCCTCTTCTCTCGCGGCCTGTATCCTCCCCGTAAGGGCCCGAAGCTGGCCCTGGTATTCTCTTAACGAATTTTCTGCTTTCTTAAGGTGAGTTACATCCTTGGAAATTACGGTAATGGCGATCGTTTCTCCCTGTTCTCCTCTCACGGGGCTTAATGTCCGGAGGAAAGGTTTATTATCCCTGAAACTTTTGTATTCGAACTCGGTGGATTCTCCTGTTTCGAACACATGATTCACGTATCCAGGAAACGAATCGCTCGGGAATGTATGGAGTTCGCTGTAAGTCCTGCCGATGAGCTGCTGCAGTGTGAATCCCACCCGTTCCAGATAAGCATTGTTCGCAAACAGGTATCTCAAGTCTCTGTCCAATAAATAAATAGAATCTTTTGTCGATTCTACCAATGAGCGGTACTGCTCTTCGGACTTTCGTAAGGCATCTTCCATTATTTTGCGTTCGGTGATGTCTCTCACGATGCCCCGAAAGCCGGTCGGTTGACCCCCCGTATCCCGGATGAGTGATATGGAAACTTCGATATCCCTGCGATCACCGTCCTTTCTGATAATCTGCCACTCAAAGTTCTTTACCGGTTCGCCGGTTCGGTAGACCCGGTTGTAGACTTTATAGACCTTGCGGGTATTTTCTTCATCCGCATATTGGCGGTTATTCATCCCCAACAGTTCTTCTCTTTCATAGCCTATGATCTTGCGCATAGACTCGTTGAAGAACGTAAAGTTGCCTTTGATGTCCACTTCATGGTAGCCCTCTTGCATATTTTCGATGATTTCCCGGTATTTTCCCTCACTCTCCCGCAGCGCCTCCTCCGCCCGCTTGCGCTCGGTGATGTCAAGCACCTGCGACATGACCGAGATCATTTTCCCCGCGGAATCATACAGCACGGAATTGTACCACTCGCAATGAATGACCGCTCCTTTCTTGGTATAGTTGCGGTTTGAGGAAACAACATGTTTCGACTTGCCGTCGGTAAGCCGCTGCATGACGCTTTGTACGATCGGAATATCCTCCTCGTAGATCATGCGTATTTCAATGATCGGCCTGCCGACCGTTTCCTCGAAGCTCCAGCCGAACATCTTTTCAGCCGCACCTGTCCACCGTGTTACAACAAAGTCAGTGTTCCATTCAACCACGGCCATTGGAGAGTTGTCAGTATGAAAACGTAGCCGCCCTTCACCCTCCCGCAGCGCCTCCTCTGCCTGCTTGCGCTCGGTGATGTCCCGATTCACCGATATCCACAATTCGCCATATTGTGGATGTTTAAATGTTGAAACATTGGCATGACACCAGAATGAGTACCCATCCTTTCTGATATTGTGTACTTCACCATTCCATACTCCTCCCGCTTGTTTAAGACTTCTGATAATCTCGTTTGCAACGGCCTCGGGGCTTTTTTCGCCCGGAGCATTGATAATACTCACGTGTTTGCCGACCAGTTCGCCCGGATCGTAACCAAACACGCTATCAAAGCGTTGATTTGTATAAATAATCACGCCATCGTCAACGCGAACCAGATGTACACTTTCCACTATGTGCGCCAAAATCTCGCTGTGAAGACGCAGCGCCTCCTCCGCCCGCTTTCGCTCTGATTCAGATTGCTCCAGTTCCGTAATTTTCTCTCTTAGAGAAGTCAGTTCCTGGATCAATGCCTGCTTTGTCTTGGATTGATCTTTCATAGGGTTGTCCCCCAGTGTTGAGATGATCTGTGCGGTGGAAACGGTAACGAAAGACGAGCTATATCTGGGTGAGAGTCTTCAAAACCGCATAAATTTTCGTGTTTAATGTTAGAAGTTATAAGGGGGTTTTTGTCAAGTAGAATTGTTACCGATAACCGCAGATTACCACTTAAAATCGTCTATATTATGAGATTTATCAGCCTAACTACTTCAGGAAGGAGTCCCTTGGTTCCACCTTCGCATTAGACTCGCAGTCACATTTGTAATTCCGTTTTTTCATCTTGCTGCTTTGTCACCTTTGGTGCTTTCTTAACCGTCACCCCAACTTGTCGAATCGGAGGCATTTCGACCTTCTTCTTGGCCAGCAGTTCGGATACGGTGAGAAGTTGAATTTTCGGATACTTCTGCCCCCAGAAAACGGACTCATAGAACACCGCTGTAACCGCTTCCGTTTTAATGGGGGAAGTAGACTCCTGCATCGAGATAAGGACCCCAATCGCTTCCCGTTCCAAAACTCCTTTCAGGTCTCAAACGTGCGAGGAGCCGACCTCCACGACGACATCGGCCGAGCTGCACTTCCCCTGGCCGGAGACTACTGCCGCGTGGATCTGCGCCACCGCGGCCATGTTGTGAAGAGCGCCATCGGGCTCACAGGTAGGAGGGGTAGGTGCGGTCGTATGCCTCTTTGGTGAGGAGGCGGTATTCGAGAAGGCCCTGGGCGAGGGACTTGATAGCGTCGCCCTTTCCATAGTCCATGGAGAAGTTGGCGTCGTAATCGGTCCCGGCGGGGCCGGAGGGAACGACGCCGCCCAAGTGAGAGAGCCGCTCGGGGTATCCCATCTCCCGGAGGAGCGCCCCCTCGCTGTGCTCGGCTCCCCGGATGTTGAAGAACTCTTCCGCGTTCTCGTAGCAGGTGATGAGGGTGGGGCAGAGGATGGCTTGCGTGTGCTCTTTCTTCACGGAGAAGGCCTTGCCGGCCAGCGTGCGGATCCAGTGGCAGCCCTCGTGATAGACCTGGCAGTAGTGGGGCGAGATGAAGTTGGCGAAGCGGCTCTTGGACACGGGACCCGGCTTGACGCCCGCGAAGACGTGGTGCCATGCGTACAGACCCGCCGGCAGGGTGAGACAGAGGAGCTGGAGGTCCGAGCAGGTTCCCCGGGTGCAGCCCTTGTAGAGGGCGCTGCACCGGTCGAGGAAGGCCTTGGAGCCTGCGGCACGGAAGCGCTGTTCGAGCTGCTCGGGTTTCTGTGCGGGGCCGAGGTGCATCGTGGCCGAGTGGGTTGTGGCATCAACGGGGGCCTGGGGGCCCCTCTTGCCGGGGAAGCCCGCGAATCCGTCGCCCCAGAAGAGGAGGATTTTCTTCGTCCCAAGGTTCGCGATGAGGTCGGCAAGGAGGCTGCGGCCCCGCGTGAAGGCCAGAAGCTTCACGACGGCAAGGGTGAAGGCCGGAAGGAGATCCCTCTCGGAGGGGCATTTGGCACCATCGACGGGTTTGAGGGTCTCGATCCCGTTGGCGAGGAAGGCGGCCAGGTCGTGACCGGCCCCGAAGACGGTCTTCATGTCAGCGATGATGGTGTCACGGGAAGAAGGGGCCATGAGTCCGTGCTGGAACATGAGGGTGTATTCGAGCTTGACCAGGAGGGGCTTGATGTTCCAGTTCTTGCGATCGAGCTGCTTGTTAACCTCGTCGTAGAGGTAGTCCTCGTGGTCGAGGGCGCGCCACCAGTGGTATACGTACGAATCCTCTCGACAGCAGTGCGACTCGACCCAGTCGAGAATGGCTCCGTACTTTTTCGCGTCCGAATTCTTCCGGGTCGTGGCGACGATCTTCCCGAGATCCTTGGCCATCTTGTCGACCATGCCCTGGCCGGAGAGTCCGGAGGCGGCCATGGAACGCAGAGCGGTCAAGACGCTCTTCAGCGAGCTCGTGGACTCGCGAAAGTGAGGGTTGACCGCGCGAGCCCGGGCAACGCAGTAGCCGACGGACGAGAGGGGTGTCGTAGCCATGAGGTGGAACCTCCCTCATTCTTTTTTTTGATTTGTTTGATAAGAATTCCTTTTTTAGCGAATCAAGTATAAGGAATGTGCTGCTTGTATGTCAAGGCATTTTGACTACAAAATGTGGTGAGTTCTGCCGTTCGGTTTCCGTGTGTTCATTGAAGTAAAATCAAAAGCGGCCGGATGAAAAAAAGGAGTCTTTAAAATTTTCCGTAGATATTTTTCTTTTGCCGGCTTCAATATCCTTTATGATTTGTATAATCCTGTCATTTATCGGCGTAGGAATACCCATGCGCTTCCCGTTTTCGGCGATATACCCATTCAGATAGTCTATCTCAGTGGGTTTGCCCCGATCGAGGGACTGCAGGCTCGATGATTTAATTTTGCGGTACTTGAAACCGATCAGGTATATGATGAGGTGTCTTTTTACGTTGTTTAAAATATTTTCATTCTTTAAGAATTTATAATAATCGAGCTTCCCCGCGTAGACTTCTACCTTAAGACCCATCGCGTCCGAAACCGCGATCGCTTCATGCATGATACCAATGAAGATTTTCCTGATCTTTTTCACCGAGAGCATTTCACCGAGCGTAAGGCCGCACAGAGCGCCCAGCGAATTGATACATGAATTGATTATAAGTTTCGAGTAGAGGTATCCGGTAATGTTTTTTGAAATCTCAACGGGAACGACCGTGGAGAGAAGCTCCTGTATGAAGGGCAGTCGGCTGTCATCGTTGTAGTCGATGTTTCCTATCACGAACTCGCCTGTTGAAGTCATCTCCATCTCTCCCGGCGCATGCATCGTCGCGCCCCACCCGACAACACATCCGATGGTCCTTTCCCTCCCGACAATTTCTGCCAGAGCGTCCTCGCAGATGCCGTTCTGAAGCGACACAACAACGGATGTCTCCTTGAGGAAGGGCAGCAGATCTTGTGCGGCTTCGAGCATCTCGGTGGCTTTGGTTGCGAGAAGAATAATGTCCTTTTTGCCGCTTAGTTCCGAAATTTTAGCCACAGCCGGCATCGCTACAGTGAAGTCCCCTTTCGCACCGAAGATATGCACACCGTTATGTTTGATTTTTGCAGCCAGATCGGGATATTTACACACCAACTCAATGTCGTACCCGGCGCGGGCGATGAACCCGGCGGTTATTCCACCGATTGCTCCTGCTCCGATAACAGCGATTTTACTTTCCCTGGTAAACATAGAATCACTCCTGTGATAAAGATGTGTATCTATAAATTCTCTTTCGGGTGCTAAGAGTATAAGCGAATCGGCTTTGTGGGTCAATATTCTTATATCGCACTATGTGATGTCGGTGGAGAGTATGATGAAACGGTGAAAAGGACGGATATCGGTATTCAAGGGAAGTTGTGGATGCCGGGAAAGCGGTTGTTACCGAAAACGAAAATCATTTGCTAAATTTCTTCGGGTGAGAGCTGGATATAGTTCTGAACCATGCCGGGTTTGAGCAAACCAATTGTTAAATGATACAGGGCGAATAATTCCATTGAGAATGGCAGGTAGCCGAAGTAGCCCAATACCGGCATTTCAAAGATGTGAAGGAAATCGAAGAACGGTATGCGATATATCCACTTCGGATATGAGTAGAAGTTCCACATTTCCCAGAAGAAACCGCAAATGAGACACCCCACCCACAGCGCCAACACCGGCCGCCAGTCACCCACAGCAATGTACTGGATAAGCGTGTGGTTCTTCAGCCGGACATTGAACGGTTCCAGTATGAAATAGACTGAAAGCCAGACGAAAGGAAAGAAGTAAACAGGCCAGATCAACATCAATGCCAGCATAATACAGCCTGTGATAAAGAGAGTAATTAGTGTGGCTGGAGTCAGTACAATGCGAAGAGCACATTTCATTTTATTAATCCAGAGGAACGTACCGGCTAATTCTGCCGTACCGAATACCGCCGGCATAACCGTCGAGAAGCTCAGCGATGACAGCAAAAAGTACTCAGCACCAGAGAAAAGATTTTCACCAACATAGTACCAGTTTTGGGTACGCCAGTTTATGACTTCAAAAAGCCACCAGGCCGGCGCCGAAATGAAAAAGAGAGCCACATAGGCGCCGGGGCTGCGGGTTAACAGTGAATGGCCTTTTCGGATGAAAACCAGCGCGTCAACAGTAAGGCAGTACCCTAACCACATGGGGAAAAATCCCCAGTGCGTGCGAGGTCCGGACAGGGACCAGTTCATGATCCAGAAAGTTATGGACAGGACTATGCCGATCCAGCCGTGTATCGGCCATTTCTGAGCATGTGTTTTCCGCATCGTGTCCATTTTTCAGTAATCCCGGATTCTCGCTGGTACCTGCCCTCGAATGTAAGTGAATTCCAACCTGTCTGTCAAGGAGTTTGCCGCTGTTTGATATCAATTGGATTTCGTTCATCAATAGTACAGACAGGCGGGACGCCTGTCCTACCGTTCAAGGTGATTGAGTGGCTCGTCCGCGAGCATTTATTGTTTGAAGGCGAATTGTTATGAGTATTTGTTGAAAAAATAAGAAAAGTATAATAGATAGTCAGGCCTAAACAATAGTCTGGAAAAGGGAGGAATGTTAGATGAAAAAAAAGCAGTGTGGTTACGAAGGTGAGACTGATAAGAGGATTCTTATGAAGAAGTTGCTTGACGGAGAGATTACAGAGGAACATTTACAACCTTATCTTGCGGAACTTCCCGACGTAGCTTCTTGTGCGGATGAGATGATTATAGAGTAATCCAGGGGGTTGATCGTTTATTTGCGTGGAAAGGGTTATTATGCTCGCTGATTCTCATGCACATCTGGAGATGAATGATTTCGACCGAGACAGGGATGAAGTTATAAGGAGGGCTGAAAATGCGGGAGTTGATCTGATTATAACGGTTGGTACGACTCTCGATGATTGCAGGAAGGCTGTCTCCATCGCCAATAAGTATAAAAATGTGTATGCGGCGATTGGAATTCATCCCCATGAGGTGAAGGATATCGATGAGACGACCTATGAGACTCTCAAAAAACTCGCAAAGATGGATAAAGTTGTGGCCTTCGGGGAAATCGGACTTGATTTTTTTCGTAATCTGTCGCCGCGGGATGTACAAATAAGGAGATTCGGAGAACAGTTAGAGCTGGCAAGCGAAATTGGATTGCCCATAATCATACATGACCGTGACGCCCATCAGGAAACCCTGGAGATGCTGGGGGGATGGAAGGGAAAGCACAGAGGGGTTGTTCATTGTTTTTCAGGAAACTATAAAATGGCTGAAAAGTGTCTTGAAATGGGTTTCTTCATATCTATACCAGGGGCAATCACTTTCGGAAAATCAGAAAAACTGCGGGACGTGGTCAGGAATATTCCCGTAACCGATATCCTGGTGGAGACAGATGCACCCTATCTGACTCCTCATCCTAATCGGGGAAAAAGGAATGAACCTGCCTATGTTATTCATACAGCAAGAAAAGTAGCCGAAATAAAAGGCTTGTCTCTTGAAGAATTGGCAAGCGTGACAT
Source organism: Deltaproteobacteria bacterium (assembly GCA_026388545.1). Taxonomy (NCBI): domain Bacteria; kingdom Pseudomonadati; phylum Myxococcota; class Myxococcia; species Deltaproteobacteria bacterium. The sequence goes on along the minus strand of JAPLJS010000091.1, from coordinate 17,475 downwards.
ATCAGAATACCAGGAATGTCTTTGGTATAAAGTAAGGAAGTCTGAGAATAATTACCCGAACATAAGAGAAAATATTTTAACAAAGTCTTATTTTTCATCCCATGAAAAAAGTCTTATTTGTGGTTGCCGGTGGCCAGATCAAAGATCTGGCGTTTTTCCGGTCAAAACTGTCTGAGGTGAACCCTTCCGAGATAATCTGTGCGGACAGCGGCGCCAGCCATGTATACGGCATCGGTATAGTCCCGCAGGTAATAATCGGTGATATGGATTCTTTAACACCGGTTATGCTGGATTACTTCAGGGAGCGGGGAAGCAGGATCATCAGATATCCGGAGACGAAGGAAGAGACGGATACACAACTGGCTTTGGAATATGCGTTCAGTATGGCTCCTGATGAAATCTATGTGTTCGGCGCCTTTGGAAGCAGGATCGATCATGTTATGGGTAATATATCGCTGCTGGTCCTGGGTGCGAAAAAGGGCATACACACAAGATTGATTGATGAATGGTGTGAAGCTTTTGTTGTTACCCATAACTGTGTCATTGATGGAGAAATAGGGCAGACTGTGTCTCTCTTACCTTTTTCGGATGTGGTGACAGGAATAACCCTTGACGGGTTTGAATATCCGCTCAAAAACGGGGTGATGGAAATCGGGAGACCGTACGGGATCAGTAATCGATTAACCGCCACGAGGGGTGTTATTTCTGTAAGTACAGGCTGCCTCCTGGTGATCAGGTATTTCAAAGAGGGGGTTTTCCCCTGAGGAAGCAAATGAAGATAGTACGGGTTTTAACCATCGCCGGTTCGGATTCCTGCGGCGGTGCGGGAATACAGGCGGATTTAAAGACAATCACCGTATTAGGGGGGTATGGTATGAGCGTTATCACTGCCCTTACCGCCCAGAATACGCTCGGTGTCCAGGGTATTTATGCGGTTGCGCCGGATTTTGTGGAAAAACAGTTTGATTCTGTGATGACCGATATTGGTGTTGATGCCGCCAAAACAGGGATGCTGACAAATACCGGGATTTTAAAGGCTGTTGCAGGAATGGTCAGAAAATATGGCATTGAAAAGCTCGTCGTCGATCCGGTAATGGTGGCCAAGGGTGGAGAGGCATTGATAACAGGTGAAGTAAGGGAAGCACTGATCGGAGAATTGATCCCGATGGCCGTTGTTGTGACGCCGAATATCCCTGAGGCCGAGGTTCTGGCCGAAATGAAGATCACCTCCGTTCACGACATGAAAAAAGCGGCAAGGGTCATTTACAACTGCGGCGCGAAGAATGTAGTCGTTAAAGGTGGGCATCTTACAGGGGATGCTGTGGATGTCCTCTATGACGGGAAGAAATTTTACACATTTTCTTCCGAGAGGATAGACAAGAAAGACACGCACGGTACAGGATGTACTTTCTCTGCTGCCATCGCAACTCTGTTGGCCAGAGGGAAAAGTGTATTTGAAGCCGTGGAAGAGGCAAAGACATATATCACAAAGGCAATCAAATCTGCACACAACATCGGCGCCGGACACAGATTGATAAACCATCTTGCTCCACTTTTACCGGATGAGTGAAAAGGTTGTCACTATTGCGGTGGATCGGGTATTAAACAGGAAATGGACCTTTGTTAGGCAACAGTCCCGGAAAATCTAAGGCATCTCGTGATACTGCGATCAGTATTGTCCATCGGTTACAAAATGCCGGTTATGAAGCCTATTTCGTAGGTGGATGTGTGCGCGATCCCCTGCGTGGTGTGGAACCCGGAGATTATGACATCGTTACCTCCGCCAGGCCAGATGAGGTTTGTTCTCTGTTTTCCCGCACCGTGCCGGTGGGGATAAATTTTGGCGTTGTCTTGGTGGTCGAGGAAGGGCACAATTACGAAGTTGCAACTTTTCGCACCGAGAGCGACTACGAAGACGGGCGCAGGCCGGCTCATGTTGAATTTACCAATGCTGAGGGTGACGTGCGTCGCCGTGACTTTACCGTTAATGCCCTCCTCATGGATCCCCGCAAAGGTGATATCATCGACTATGTCGATGGCAGGCGGGATATTGAGAACCGTGTAATTCGCACGATAGGCGATCCTGAAGAACGGTTTGCCGAGGATCATCTCAGAATGCTTCGTGCTGTCCGCTTTGCCGCCAACCTTGGCTACCGGATCGAGACGGCAACGTTTCATGCAATCAAACAACACGTCTCTTCACTCCGCAACATCAGTGCGGAACGTGTCCGTGACGAGTTAACGAAGCTCCTTACGCGCGGAGGCGCGCGGCGTGGCATGGAAATACTCGCGGAAACAGGGATTCTATCAGAAATTATGCCCGAGGTCGATGTCCTTCGTGGTGTCGAACAGCCGCCGAGGTTCCACCCTGAAGGCGATGTATGGGAACACACACTCCGAATGCTCGACCTGTTGCCTTCGGGAGAAGGTGTGGAGAATGATATGCGGATTGCCTGGGGAATAGTCATGCACGACATCGGTAAAGCGCGTACTCGTTCCGAGGATGAATCAGGCATTCACTTCTATGGCCATGTTCGTGAAGGGGAAAAGATCGCCGATGCATTGATGCGACGCCTCAAGTTCTCGCGTGCGGAAACAGAGACAATTCTTGCCCTTGTTCATTGTCATATGCTGTTTATGAACGTCAGGGAAATGCGTCCGAACAGATTAAAGCGTTTCCTCAGAATGCCCGATTTTGACATGCATCTTGAACTTCATCGCCTGGACTGTCTTGGGAGCCATGGTGTTCTTGATAACTATGAGTTTTGCAGGAACAAGCTGACAGAGATGGCGGATGATGAGCTGCATCCTCCGCGCTTGCTCAGTGGAGATGATCTTATCACCATGGGTTTCCCTCCGGGCCCCCTTTTCAGCGAGATACTGCGTATTGTTGAGGACGCTCAGCTTGACGGAGAGATATCGACATCCGACGAGGCTCGCAGACTGGTGATGGAACGATGGGGTAAAAAATCACCGGATGATGTTTAGAAAATTTGATGGAAAAGAAATTGCGAGGGACGTGTGAAAGGAACAGAAGGTTTTATTAGTATGAATTGTTTCCTCAAGGTTTCAATTGCCTTTTTTCTCGTTGTTTCACTTGTCACGGGTTGTGCAGAACGGCGTGCATATAGTCCTCCAGCAAAGGTTGTAGAAAAGAAGCTCGCCCATATGGGCTACACCATTCAGGTTGGCGCCTTTTCTCATGTCGAAAATGCCGTCCGGCTGACTGACCGGCTCCGGGACCGAGGTTTTAAGGCCACCTATTTCGCTGCCCGTGTGGGGCTATACAAGGTGAGTTTTGGTAATTATCCTTCAAAGATGATTGCCCGTGAAAAGGCGGAAAACCTCAAATTGTCGGGGGTGATCGATGAATACCATATCGTAACTCCTGATGAATATGCTATCGCAAAGCAACAAACGCATGGCAACATATATATCAGGGAGGAGCTTATAAAGACGGCACAGAAATTTATCGCCGTTCCCTATCTCTGGGGTGGCTCTTCATCAGACGCCGGCTTTGATTGCAGCGGGCTGGCAATGACTGTATATCAATTAAACGGTCTTGACCTTCCCCGTTCATCTAAGGACCAGTATGAGGCGGGGACCCCTGTTGAGCGGGACAGCCTTTTGAAGGGAGACCTTGTTTTTTTTGCGACGTCAGGAAGAGATAAGGTCACGCATGTGGGTATATATGTTGGGGAAGGTCGTTTTATCCATGCACCGGGCAGAGGCAAAAATATTCGTGTGGATCCCCTGTCAAGAAGCTATTACAAAAAACGGTATATCGGGGGAAGGGCGTATCTATGAACACTGTTGCAGAAGTCGAAAGCGATTTGTAATAATCTTAAACTTGTTCGCGAAAGAAGGGAGAACATGAACATGAATAATCTTATGGTTACCGGTGGTTGCGGATTTATCGGAAGCAATTTTATCCGCTATTTACTGGAAGAAACAGAATTCACGGGCAAAGTCATCAATGTTGATAAACTGACCTATGCAGGGAATCCTGAAAATCTCAGGGGCATCGACGCACAATATCCCGGCAGGTACATCTTTCATAAGGCGGATATCTGTGACGCGGTTCTGATGGGGAAAATCTTCAGTGATTATACTATCGACGCTGTCTGCCATTTTGCAGCGGAATCGCATGTTGACAGGTCGATCAAAAGACCCGAGAGTTTCATATATACAAATATCGTTGGCACTTTTAATCTTCTTGAACTTGCCAGGGCAAGAACTGAAAAATTTCTTTTGTTCCATCATGTAAGCACGGATGAGGTATATGGCAGCCTTGGGCAGGAAGGATATTTTACAGAAGAGACGCCATACCGGCCCAACAGTCCCTATTCAGCGTCAAAGGCGGCATCGGACCACCTGGTTCGCGCCTATCATGAAACCTTCGGATTGACCACCGCCATCTCCAATTGTTCTAATAATTATGGCCCTTACCAGTTTCCGGAAAAACTGATTCCCCTGATGATTCTCAATGCTGTTGAAGGGAAACCCCTGCCTGTTTATGGAGACGGCAGGAACGTCCGGGATTGGCTGTATGCCAGAGATCACTGTGAGGCTATCTGGACAATCATGAAGTCGGGTAAAAGAGGAGAAATGTATAATATCGGCGGCAATTCGGAAATGGAAAACATCGTCATTGTGGAAATGATCTGTGATATCCTTGATGAGATGCTGCCGTCATCTGATGGAAAGTCCAGGAGAGAGCTGATCACGTTTGTTAAAGACAGGCCGGGACATGATCGGAGATATGCCATTGATTTCAGCAAATTACAAAGTGAACTGAACTGGTCTCCAAAGGAATCGTTTGCATCGGGTATCAGAAAAACAATAGAATGGTATCTTAATAACAGAGCATGGATTGAGAATATCAGAAGTGGTGAATATCAGGCATGGATTAAAGAGCATTATGGACAATAGTTGAAATAAGGAAATCCGGCACATTCCCCACATTTCGCCAAATGATTTGGAATTATAAAAGGAGTAATGCAACCAAAGTTAAATTTTTAGAACTGAATGCTTCGCGCCGCAAAGCCTATGTTCGCAATATCATTGAATGTGAGGTTTAACTCATTGACGCTCTGTGCTTCTTCTCCTGAGTCTTCGTATCTGAAGAATCCTGTGCTCTGATAGATGTTTCCAAGGGAGAGACGGCTTTCATCAACCTTCATGATTTTAAACAGGTTTTGAAAAGGATCGAATTTGCCTGGCGATATCACGTTGACACCTTTATGATCAGGAAGAGAAAACCATTTATCGAGAGGATAGCCTTCCAACTCGAACCATCCCATAAAATTGTATATATCGGCTTCCTCCAAAGCGGCATCTTTCCAATGGATAATGCCGTCCATCCCCACCTCTCTTTCCTCGCACAACTGCTCTAACCTTACTCCTGACGGATCAGTCTTCTGTGTCGTCGGAGTTTCGTCGTACCTGCCGATTTTGCTTTTTGCGAGCGCTTTTTTTCTCTTTGCCATATGAAACCTCATTTCAATTTTTTTAACTCATTAAGATGTAGTGGTGGACATTTATTACTATCTTAAATCATATTTCATGCCAGAACTGACCGGCAGATGTAGTTAATTTAACTGGTTGTAATAATACGTGAAAATGATACTAAGAAGTTTTTTCGGAAGAGGACTTCGGGATAGTTAGCGTGTAGTTATCTACGCAGTGAGAAAGGTACTATACATAATAAAGCCAGTTTCTCGAAAGGCTCTCTTTAGTTGCCGTCAAGATTTTAATTTTTATTAACTAAGATCACTTTGTCTGGTGTGTTCTTTCAGCTTCCATTTTTTTGCTACTCTCTTATAGACGCAACCTGCTACACCATTTCCCCGCTCCTTGCCTTATAAAACTTTATGGCTTCCTGACCACTCTAGGGATGAATACATGCAATCATAACGATATAGAATTTTGCCCGGATAACGCCCGAAAACGGTCTTTAGGGTAGGTAAAAAGAGTAAAAGGTGTCCTCCCCCCTATCAGAAAGACGACGTCCTATACATTCCCACCGTAATCATCTGCACCCCATACCATATCTTGTGATCATTATTTCATTGATACACATGGACGCTCATCGTATACTTCCGGCTCAGAGAATCGAGTTCTTATCAAATCATCATTCCTCTGCCGAATAAAATTCAAAATTTCGGTAGCAACTTCTTCTGGCTTTTCAAACTGTATGGCATGACCACTTTCCAGTGATACCAGTCGGTTTTGATTATTACCGGTAAATAGATGGCCAATGAATTGTAGAACCTTATTGTTGTCAACAATCCGATCATTTTCTGCCATAATAGCAAGCACTGGAAGGGTGTTCTGCAGTATTGCGAACCAGGAAAGCTCCTGAATTTCATCCATGATGCTTACGGATTTTAATGTAATCATGGTTGTTTTAAGATCATCGTTGTCAATAAAATCAAGCCATTCATCGATCAGTGTGAAATCGGTTGCTTCCATGGGAATTGGGATACAGGCATGGTTCCGTTCGGGTTTCAGTTTGAATTCAGAAATCATATCCATAACGATTTTTTCTGCGATACTTAAAACTGACCTGAACCGCTCGTTCCAGAAAAAGCCCGGAGTTAGCAGGATAAGGCTGGAGAGCATATCTCCCAGTTTGGCCGCAGCAACAGAAGCGTATTGTGAACCCTGGCACCAGCCTGCAAGATGAATCCTCTTAAAGGACTTCTTTAGAAATTCGATGTGCTTGATCACATCTTCAATGACAAATTGAACAGAACCCAAGTCTCCGCGCTTCTCATTTAAACCGCAACCCCGCCGGTCAGGTGCAACAACGGATATGTCCGGCGACATTGAACGCAGCTGATTTGCCAGAGGCGCCTGCCAGCCAGAATGACTCATGCCCCCGTGTAAAATCAGCACCACATTTTCCCCTTCGGTTTTACCCCAGACACGGTAATGAATTTTATACTTATCGGGCATTTCGAGAAAATGAACTTCGGGTGTGCCGTCGTCCGGAACAATGGGCATACGGCACTGCATTCCAAATCCAGTATTCCAGTTTTCAGCCGGGATGACCTTAAGTCCCTGAACTGTTTTGAAGTAATAGGGAAAACTCAAATTCAGCAGACCATTGCGGCCGAATTTCAGCATTGGTTCCACCGGCTCCCGCTCTACCAGATAGTCACCGAATGCCCCTTCATGGGCAATGAGACTTTCTCCGGCAGCAGAGGCTGCTATAAGTGCGGCCCTTGTGAGCAACGAGGTTTCACCCACATGGCATCCGATGATAATTGGCCAACCCAGTTTTTTCAGCTCTTCAATCAGTCTTAAAGCTCGTATAAGACCGCCAACCCGCGATATTTTAATATTCGCTATGAATTTTCCAGGTATATTTTTATAGAGCGATAAATCATCCAGGGTACACAGGCTTTCATCCAGAATGACAGGCAGCCCTGTAGCCATACTGATTTTGCTTATGTCTCTAGCATTTCGTGATCCTACGGGTTCTTCCAGTGCGAATACCCGTCCACCCAGTGCCGTAATATGCGCTATGGCTTCGTCACATTGATCCTTCCATAAATTATTCGCGTCAAAACGAATACGTATGTCTTTGGTGTTATGCTGAATACATAAATCTTCAAGAATATAAAGCTTTTCCATGTCACGTTCGAGATTGCCATTTAACTTGATTTTAAAATCAGAAAATCCTCGGATCAGATATTTATCTACCAGCGTGGTATATTTCCATTTTTTATCGTCCCCCAGAACGGCAGTGTAGCGACCACAGAGTTCGTAGCCATCTAGTTCAAGCAATCTTTCAACATTGCAACCTCTCTCCCGGGAAAAAAGATCAAGCAGTGCCATTTCTATTGCACACCACGCCGACGGGTACTTATCGATTGCTGTGCTGTTATTTTCGACCCACTGTTTCAGGTCGTCCAGTGTTTCGAAATTCACCTTCCCGGTTGAAAAATTTTCCTCTACCCATTTGACACTCGACTCAAGATCATCACCGGCCACATAGGTTCTCGGACAACCCTCACCATATCCCTTGTTTCCATTTCTTTTTGCTTGGATCCAGATGCTCTCTCCTTCATTTCTGGTTGCCGCGGCATGACGGATTGTTGTTTTAAATCTTACTCGCAATGTCCTTACTTCTATAAGAATTGTCTGCTTAATCATACGATTTTCTCCATTATCCGTGGCCGCAGAATCTTCGAACCACTTCCAGTAATACTTCCACACCCCAACCGAAGGCATCGACTCCAATCCTCTCATTTTTACCGTGAATCAGGTTTGCAATGGGCTCCTGGGGGTCGTTGAGCATCGGTACAAAACCGTAAGTTATGATGCCCAACTTGTCGTAGTGTTTTGCGTCGGTGTATCCTGTGTTCAGGTATGGAACCATGATGCTTCCTGGTTCCCGCTGCTTGAGCACCCGCTCAATTGTATCCAGCAGTTGGTTTTTGTCTGAATACACCAACGGATCCATCCACTTTAGCAACTCGATCTCTGCGTCCTCGCCCAGTACCGATTGGAGTTTTTGACGAAACCCGTTGAAGGATTGCCCCGGGAGCACCCGGCCGTCCAGAATCACCTCAGCCGTGGCCGGGTGCACATTTTCCTTTTCTCCAGCCCTCAGCAAGGTGGGAGAGGCGGTTGGATGAAGGAGGGCATAGAATAGACGCGCTTGGGATGGCTTCATCAGCGATAAGGCCAGCCGCTCGGTCAAAGGATGGAGCAGAGCTCGCAAGGCCCATCCCACCGGAAGCTTTTGCGCATCCGAGACGCGCTCGACAAAGCAGCGAACCGGAGCGCAAAGATGGCGTGGCAGACCCTGGTGGCGAAGCCGTGTCAAAGCCTGGGCCAGTTGATTGATGGCGCTGTTTGGTAAAGGCAAGGAACCGTGTCCGCTCTCTCCCTTGAAGCGTACCCGACACCAGGCGCAACCGCGCTCCGCTGTCTGCACCACGAAATAGTTCTTATCTTTGATTTGAATCCGAAAGCCCCCCACTTCACCCAATGCAAACTCCGAGCGAATCAAGTCGGGATGTTCCCGCACCAAAAAACCCGCGCCCTTCTCACCACCGCACTCCTCGTCGGCCACGGCCGCAAAAATGATGTCGCGCCGCAAAGGAACGCCTTCTCGGCGCAGAGTCAGCAATGTCATCAGCGACATAGCGGTCATTTGCTTCATGTCGAGCGCGCCGCGCCCAATTAGGTAGCCATCCTTTACCTGGCCAGCAAAAGGAGGAGCGTCCCAACCCGAAGAATCCGCCGCCACCACATCTAGATGGCTGGCCAGCAACAAGGGTTTCTTTGAGCCATCCCCCTGTAACCGGACCACCAGGTTGCCCCTACCTGGCTCGGGTTCCAGCACCACGGGTTCAAAGCCCTCCTGACGCAAGACTCGCTCCAAATATCGAACAGCCTGGATTTCTTTTCCTGGAGGATTTGTGGTGTCTAAAGTGAGAAGAGCTTTCAAATGGGAGAGCCCTTCTCGTGCCACGCTCGTAAGAGCCATCCTAAACCTCCTTGTCAGCTGCAGGAACGCTCATTCGCGCCAGCCAGCAGTTTGGCGATTCGCTGCTGGTTGCGATCCGAAAACTGCGTCTGCAAGAGCCAAGGTTGCTGGTCTTCCTCTTGCAGCAGGCTCTGAAGCTGAACGCTGGCATTTTTCAAGTTATACTTGAGGCGCGCGAACTCCGCCTGGCGGTCATTTGTTTGATTTTGATAAGAATTTGCTTTTTGGTGTGCAAGTATATGAGGAAGGCGTTTGTGTGTCAAGATAATAAAAACAAAAGGTATCGTGGTCATCGATGGGAAGACTTAGCGGCGGTGAATGAAAGAATTAAATCTTACAATAATCGGTCGCTTCTGTCAAAAAAATCAATCATGTCCACTCCTGTAGCTGTTTATAGTCCACGGAACCCGAAATCTTCCGATTATTACAAGTGCGTGCATGAACATTTTGAAACCTTTGTCCGTATCTATATGATGAGCATTTCTCAATGCAGTACGCATTCTGGCAACCTTCTCTTCAACAGGTTATTTATCGGTATCTGGATTGCGGAGATTTCCACAACGGCTTTGCCCGTGTCCGATGCGGGGACTGCGGCCATGAGTATCTTCTGTATTCTTTCAGTTTCCATTTTTTTCCAGGTTATCGCCGAAGCCTACTACGCACGGTTATACTGGATAATATAAAGCAAGTACTCACCACATCACTCCTTATTCAACACCTCTTTCACCTTTTGCGATAGAGTGTTCATGCTATAAGGTTTCTGAATAAAACCGTCACAACCCCGCTCCAGCATCTTTATTGGACGTACGTCTATGCTGTATCCGCTGGAAAGGATTACTTTGATGCTTGGATTAATCGACTTAAGAATGTCGAATGTCTCTCCCCCACCCATTCCCGGCATGATCATGTCCAGGATGACCAGATCAATTTCCCCGCGTCTGGCGTTATAAATTTCTATGGCTTCCTGACCGCTCTTGGCAATAAAAACTCTGTACCCCAGCAGTTCCAGAATCTCCTTGCCCACATCAGTGATCACGTCCTCATCATCCACAAGAAGAATACCCCCCTCACCCCTTACAATATCTTCAGAAACTTCCAACTCCTTAATAACTTCTTTATCCGAAGCAGGCAGATAGATAGTGAACGTTGCCCCTTGCCCCTGCTCACTGTACACGTGTATTATGCCATTGTGTCCCTTAATAATGCCGTAGGCAGACGAAAGCCCAAGACCCGTGCCCCTTCCCATCTCCTTCGTTGTAAAAAAGGGATCGAATATCCGCTCCTTCGTCTTCTCATCCATCCCGATACCTGTGTCTTTTACCGAAACCTTTACATACTTTCCGGAGCTCACAAAAAACGGTTTCACAAACTCATCATCAATAACAACATTGGCCGTTTCCAGATACAAGTCCCCGCCACCAGGCATGGCCTGCCAGGCGTTTACATATAGATTCAAAAGCACCTGCTCGATCTGCCCTCGATCAACTTCCACCGCCCAGAGACCCTTCTCATACTTCCGGTGAATACTGATCTCCTTTTTTGTCCTTCCAAATATCGACGAGGTCTTGTCGATGATCTCATTTAAATCAGCCACAGTGATTTCGTATTTCCCGCCGCGGGCTAATCCCAAAAGCTGCCTGGTAAGGTCCGCGCCACTTTTTACCTGTTCTTCAATCCCCTTGAGTTTCTCATAAAGGGGATGACAGACATTTATATCAAGAAACATCAAAGAAGCATATCCCTGAATACCCGCGAGAAGATTGTTAAAGTCATGGGCAATACCTCCGGCAAGGGTGCCAATAGACTCCATCTTCTGTGCATGAATCAATTGTGATTCAAGTTTCTTCTGCTCGGAGATATCCTTGAAAATTCCCACGATACCGATTACATTTCCTTTCAAATCGAGGTTTGGGGCCCCACTTATATTAAAAACCCGTTCTGAGCCATCTTTGTGAAGGATAGTACCAATTCTGTCCGTTATTGTGAGTTTTTCATCCCTTATCTGCTTGAAAAGGTGGATAACGTTGCTGATATCCTCTTTCTTAATAAAGTCAATGAAGTATCGTCCTATAACCTCTTCGGTGCTATGCCCAAGAACCTTTTCCCAGGCAGGATTTATATAATTAAACGATCCATTGATATCCAGCGTGTAAATAATGTCGGGGGCGTTCTCGCTTAAGGATCGGATCCGTTCTTCATTCTCAAGAACTTTTTGATAGGATAGAGCATTTTTCATGCTGATTGCGATCTGAGTTGCGACGCCTATCAGGAGGCTTAGATCACTCTGCCTGAGATGTCTCTTGGATCGCATGTTATCAACCATCAAGACGCCCATGGACTCGCTTTCGAAAACGATGGGGACGCAAATAAATGACTGTGTGCCCATTATTTTAGCAAACTCCTTACTCCTTCTTGAAAGGTGGGTTTCTATTTCAGTTATGTCATCAATCAAGATGGGTTTCTGCAATCGAAAAGACTCTATGACAGGTCCCTTGGACTGAGGCTTATCAAGATGAAACTCTATTCCCGTAAGGTACTCTTCATGCTCAGGATTGTAACCGTAACCCACGGTATAAATAAGACGGGTCTTTTCCTGGTTGGAGAGCATGATCATGCCACGATCAAAATCCAAGCGGTTCTCCATTGCTTTCATAATCAATTTGAGCAACTTTTCACTGTCTAAAATCATGGAAGTAGCCTGGCCGATTTCCTGAACAAGCATGGCGTTGTTGTAGCGAATATTGATCTCATCCAAAAGACTGTCGGCTAAATCACCCTGATTTTTGAGGCTTACTTCGAGATACTTTTTTTCCACATACTCGGAGTAAAGGGAGAAAATCATTGCAAACAAAATGTAAAGCAAAACAGGCCCTACCCACTGCATTCCTGGCAGATTATAAATAAATGCGGGGCAAATCCCAAATACTGAAAGCATAATGTAATTACGGATTCTCTTCCATATCGAGGAGGGATTTTTTTCCCAGCTTATTATGTAATGGCAGTTGTCCCCTCCTTTATGCAAACAGGTTGGATGTTCGATATTGGCAAATTTTGTTGTAAAGGGCTTAGCAATGGCTTCAAGTGATCCTATTCGATACTCACACTGGAAGGGCTTTTCCTCAACTCCGGGATTTGGTATAGCGACAACTTCAACCTGGTTTGAACTGAGCCTTCTTATCTGAACTGTGCTGGCGCGACTGAAGAATTGGTAGAGTTTCCCAAGTACTGTATATGCGGCTAAAGGCGTTATAAATCCGATTGTATATTGTCGTATGGGACTTACGGCTTTAGAAAGTGTTATAAAGCGACCAACTTTGCGGGGAATATCATGATCATTTGTTTGCTGTATAATGATTTTGTTAAAAAGATCTATTTGTTTTTGGCCAAACCAATGGCCTCCATCTTCAAGCTGGTAAGAGGTAATACCGGCGTAATTAAGGAGAACAGCTATATCGACTTCGGGATGATGTTCACTAATATATTCTATGTAATTTTTAATAAGTCTGCTGTTGTATAAAGGGATATCTTTCATTATTAAATTCTTTAGTATTGAGCTTCACTACTCATAATTCAATTTGAACCTTTGCTGCATATACTCCACAAATTCGTTTGGGTGATGCAACGCATTCAGAATCCACAGTTGATATCTCTTTTCGCAGGGAACGTTCATAATATCGGAATAAATAGATGGATAAATTAGAACGGGAATGCTGTCAAGTTGATAAACTCCTGTCAGGTATGCAATGGCAAGGGAAAGTACTTTCCATGGAAGACATTCCGTATCGATTACAATGACTTTGATACTGTTCAAAAGCTCAGACAAATTTACTCCCACATCAGACTGATTGACAATCAAAACTGCTTTCAAACAACCCCTATTAGAGAGAGAGTAGACCTTCCACTTTCTTATAAAACCGAGCCGTTGGGCAACATTTTCCAGAGATTCATCGGTGATGTCTTTTCGTGCTAAATTTAGTACGTTAAACATCAAACCACCGGAGTAATGTTTGTAAAATTGTTCTAACTCCCATAATTCGGAAGATGTACTTTCATGTAATGACCACCCTGTCGGTAGCTGATTCTGAGGCATTCCGACAGGAAATGTCACATAAGAAAAAAGATCAAGTGAACCAATCTGCGGATTATTCATTTCCCTTGCAAAGCCGCCAAATACATGGTCAGGAAATGAATTCTCCGGACGGAAATAGCACAAGATATAGTCCATTTTTGCAGAGGGCAGATGGTACATGCCGTACAAAAACTGCACCAGCTGTTTTAGAACAATGAAGCCAGGGCGTTTTTTTGCAATTGGCCTCGCCGCGTGATGGTGAATCATCCAGGCACGCTCATAGGCTCGTATCATGGACATATGACCATAGATTCGCCCGTTTTGTTCATAGGTTAAATGCGCAGCAATCTCGGGGTTCTCCTGGTAGAGTTTCCTGTAAGTATTTTTAAATTCCTCTCGATGATATTGGAATAACTTATACTTTTTAGGGTATATAAAACCGGTGTCAAAAAAGAACTCCCAGAGGGCGTCCATGTCCACTTCAGTGGATATGCAGGAATGGGGGTCTGCGTTTAAACTGAGGATGCGATTTAAACGGCTATAACTATGGATGTCCATATCCAGAATGGCAACGCCGCAGCAAATTTTATTATCATCCTGCTTCCGGCGGTAAATTATCTGAGCTGTACAGCTCATTTTCAGTTCTCCGGCATATACTATTGATAGCCCGTGTATGACCATTCCTGGTACAAGTACTTCATTATCCGCGTCGTCGTATACAGAAAATCCGGTAATAGAGATATTGAAAATTTCACGTTGTACATTCCTTTTGAAGAAAGGATGTTCAAACGTAGCTATTGGCGGTGGTAAGATCTGACGGCGAGGAAGGCGTATTTTTCTTGCCTTGAAACGATCGATGCATTCACTCAGAGGAACAAGCACAATTTCCCAACCATAATTATCATGCTGTTGCCGAAGACAGAAACAGTTTCCGGAAAAAAGGACTTTGTCATTGCTGGTAAATCGGACCGTAGATACAACATCTTTATTAAACAAATGAAATGAAGAGGGTACCTCTGTGTTCACATTTATGCGGAAGGAGAGTGGACCGAAATCCACCAGTTTACCTCTGGCAAGGAATCCACTTTGCGTCAATTCTGCAGTTACATCCCGGCAAGTGAAGCGACCGGTCCGGCGCCTGCTGAGAAGATAGCTCTTTTCCGGTATCAGTATTTTTAATTCTGTTTTGCTTATACTAAGCAGTGTTGCAGGTATGAGTATTATAGATTGTTTTTCTCTTACTATTACTATCAGGTAATGGAATTGGAAATTTTCAAGGCTGAAACTTGTGTGAATTTTATCCCAGGAACAGGTTAATTCATCGTTGACGCAAACCTCGGGCTTGGCCTTTACAAGAATTTCTTCTTCATATTTGGGATGACGTAATAAGACATGAACGTAACCACCCATAAAATGAATATAGTTTAGTGTATTTATCAGCTTATCTTTTTCAAGATGGTTGCCTGATTCGATTGCATTTATGAGGTCTTCATGCTGGAAAAGCCATGGGGGAAGGAAGTCTTCATCAGATGTTTTTCTAAATCTCGCGATATCAGTAGGAATATTCTGCGAAGTTTTTTTTTCTTCCATTTATCGAAGGGCTACAATCCTTTTAATATAACATTTGTGGTAATGATACCATTTATTGATCTCTTTACCCCTGGATAATAGGTAAAAGAGCTAGTGTTTAAGCTAGTATTCAGCTAATCTATATCTATATACTGAATGTTATTTTATTGTCAAATTTTATATCTTCTCATACAGCGGGGTTTAAATATCCTCTTGGAAATATGATTTAAGGTTTCGCAAGTTCTTCAACCTTTGGACCACCCTCTGTTTGGCAAGGACTGCCTTATAATCTCAATATACCCTGCAAGCCCAACGGCCTTGAATGTCTCCTCGACAACTGCACCTATGGTATGTACCACCGTACCATCCGGATCAGGCATTGGTGAGGCAATGACGAGCTTGTTGCCGAACCTCCGGAAACTCAAGTCTACAAGGCTGTAAGCCACAATGACGATGCCTGATAAAGAAATAAGTTCTGTTTCGAGCGTGAGGCATTCCGTGGAAATCATGTCCTTCAGGAATTCTGGTAATTTAAATTTATCAACGATTTTCAGGCCAAGGAGTGAATGATACTGAGAGATAAAATCTTCTTCTATTTCCGCTTGCTCATAGTCGTCGTTATAGAGCGACCTGTATATGGCGATGATAATCTTGCCTATTTCGAGGAGGAGTCCACCAAGCTCCACCTTTTTTGCATCGTTGTCCCTGAGCCCGAATTCCTTTGCCAATATTCTGCCGCCCAGTAGTGAAGTTGCAAAACTTTTGGCAAAAATAATTTTCACCTCCTTGTCCTTTGAAAGGGCGGCAAACGCGAGGAATATGATGAGGACTCGCGTAAAGTCCATGCCCAATCTGGACACAACTTTGTAGAATGTATCAACAGGTCCTCTTTTGAGCTGTCCGTAATAAACGGAGTTTGCTATATTAAAAAGTCTTGCCAGAATTTCATCTCCGATCTTTGCCTTCAGCAGTTCAATTTGCCCCTCACTTGCGTCGGGATTATTAAGCAGATCAAGCACCTCCGGATCAAAGCCGAGATTAACACTGTTGAGTATTTTATCTTCAATATCTAAGAGAATCTGTTGTGCTTTTTCAGTGTCCATTTTTAACAGTTCCTTGTAAGGGTAAAATAAGGTAATGTTCATTTATATGGGATAATAGTAAGTAAGAGGGTGTCACGTTTCTAAGATCACAAGGTCAATATCATCTCACCTCTATAAGCAGTTTTGCCGACTCCGAAAAAAGTGCAAAAGAGTATGTTGCAATGCATCCCTGATGGCAGTGGCGAGTAATATCCACGAAAGCTAAGTGAATTCATCTTTCCGATAATCCTCTGAATGGACGTTAAAAATCCTATTGTTATCCTAAAGGTTTGACATGAGGAAACAGTTGCATAGAAGCCCGGGAAACAAATATAGTTAAGGTTATTAAGCCGATTCTGCTTCTCCGGATGACGGGCGGATTTAATGATATTAATCAGGGTATCGTGTTGGAAATGCAAATGTGGAGGGGAGGCTTCTTTGGGAAGCATTTTAGAAGGAAAAATCTCGATTGGCAAATGCTGTCCAATCTTGCTAGTTTCCATTAATGGCAATATAATCTGGAAAAACGATATAGTTAGAGTTACGATACTATCTTGTAAATTGGTACCCCCTATCCGTTTTTATACTCGTATCATGGAATGAAGCATTTGCTGCCAAAGAAACAAGAGACATAAGGGTAAGGCAAAATAATTTTTGCTCCACATTTTCCATGATCTCTCTTCATTTTAATGATAATAAAATGAAAACATTGCATTTTCGACGCGGATATATACTAAATCATTAGTGTCCGGTTAATTGAAAATTCTCGCGTCAGAAAACAAATATTAACGGATAATTAAGCATGTTTTTTCTTTTTATCGACTTGAATTTTTTTCTGCCGTATTGCCACTCCAAAACGATAAGAGGGGTGGCTCATGTACACAGGGAAAACAGTATTCTCCCAACTCATGGACTTTCTGCCAATGTATGAATTTCGAAAGTGCGTTGACCGGTACGGCGGTAATTATCATACAAGCAGTTTCTCCTGTATGGACCAATATCTATGTATGGGCTTCGCCCAGCTAACTTACCGGGAAAGTCTCCGGGATATTGAAGCTTGCCTTCGTTCCCGCAAGGAGAAGCTGTATCACCTCGGCATCAGGGGTAGGGTATCGCGAAGCACCCTTGCAGAGGCAAACGAAAAACGGGACTGGCGAATGTATGCCGACTTCTGCCAAATTCTGATTTCTCAAGCACGCTCCCTTTATGCCGATGAAGACTTCGGTGTCGAACTCAAAGAAACCGCCTAC
>JAPLJS010000090.1 GCA_026388545.1 Deltaproteobacteria bacterium | reverse complement strand
CCGAAGTGAAGATCGATATCCAGAACAAACGCCTTTTTAATCCGGTTTTCCCGTTTTAACTTTTCAAGGGCAATGGCCATATTATTAAAATAGCAAAACCCCCATGCATTCCCGGCTGAGGCATGGTGACCGGGCGGCCGTATCAGGGCAAAACAGGGCTCCTTCAAACCAATCTCGGCCGCTTGAATTGCACCCCCGGCGGCCAGTGCGGCAATATCATAAATACCCTCTCTGGTAACCCCCTGTATGTGGGATGGGGTATGGACAGCGGCAATATCTTCTTTCCCCGCAGGTGTCGCATCGATAAAAGTCACCCTGTCGCGGATGGCTTTAACAACGGCTTCTATCCTTCCGGGCGCTGCAGCAGGATCGGAACAGTATGTCTGATTGAAATCTTTGTGATAAATCACCTTCACGGTTACACCTCCTCAAGAATGTCGGTCCGCAAGCGGTTAGTCGGAAAAAATCTTCAGGGAATCCAGAATCTTCAGGGTATTTCTGGATACTTCCATATCTTTGAGTTCCTCCGGTGACACCCACCTTGCTTCTAAGGCATCATCAGCGCCCTGTACCTCACCACCGATATAATCTGCCATCATATCAACAACTACATAGTGAAAACGAACCCGCCCGGCACTATCACTTTCAAAGAAATCAAATGAATAAACCGGCTCCTTTGCCCTGACGGTTATACCCGTTTCTTCCATGATCTCCCGCTCCGCCCCCTCCTGCAACGTTTCCCCCAATTTTAGAGAGCCGCCGGGAATAGCCCATACGCCCTTATTCGGATCAACACCCCGCTTAACCAACAGGACCTTCCCATCTTTCATCACCACTGCCCCGACGCCGACAACGGGGCCTTCCGGATATTCACGTTTGGACATGGTATTATATACGCTCTCTGTATGAGGATTAACTTACGTTCTCATGAATTCTAAATTCATATTTCACCGCCATCCACGGATCCGGGTGGACACTAAACACCTTCTCTATAAACATGACATGGTTCTTCCTGTCAACCATAATAACCGAAGATGAGCGGGTGCCATATATAGGGCTCGTTATAAATATGGAAGAAAGAATACGCTCCCATTCCAGTCCTACCCCCGTGTCAGGCAGTTTGTCGTCGCCTGGTTGCGATCGGTCTGAAAGGATGTTGAAAATCTCTTCCGCTAGAGGATTGTCTGTTTTAGAGAGTAATAATTCCAACGCCTTTTTCCCCCGTTCAACCTTGGGCCAGGGTGTATCGAGAAGTCGATTGCTCAGTCCATAGAAACCCGGCGATAGCTCAATCATGCTCCCCCGGTTTGAGAAGCAGTAGAGACGGGACGTATCTCCGAGAATCAGACTAAAGCCATTATATTGATCCTTCTCAACGGTATATTTTTCAAGATACGCCTTTGGTTCTTCCTGGCTGCAGAGAAAATCTCTCACCAGCCATCCTCGTGAAGGCGCGTTTTCCCGGAAAGATTTCGGTTCACGATAGTTAGTAACTGCAGCAATGCGCCCCCTTTTTGTAATGCCCAGCCACGTGCCCTCGCTCTTTAAATCCCTGCCTGCAATCACACCTGGCGCATCATTCCATAAAGATACCGGCGCCGAAGGTCTTTCATAAAATTCATCCCGATTTGCCGCAAGGACAAGGGGATACCTGTCATGCATCCTGTAGGATAAAAGGATCAGGCACATTTCTCAAGCTTCCACCAGAGACTTTTAGGCGTTTCTTTATAGAGAGTCATACCAATCTTTTTCAGAACCTTTTGCGACGGCAGATTGGATTTTGTCGTTTCCGCAAGTACAGCCGATATATCAGGGCGTTCAAATATCCACGCAATACCTCTTTTCAGAGCCTCCGTCATGTACCCATCTCTCTGATACTCAGGTTGAATCATGTAGCCGATTTGAACCGTACCCTCTTCGTCAGGATATCTCTGAAAACAGAAACCTCCTATGATTGCATTTTCCTCTTTCAATATGATCAGGACACTTTGCCAGTCTGCATACCATTGATCCTGTTTTTTATTCCTGATGACGTTTTCCAGGGATGTCCTCATGGCCGCCTTGATTTCCCTGTCTATCTGTTCGCCTAAAATCATACTGGCCAGTTGCAGACCCAGTTTCTGTTCAATTTTCTGATGATCGTCGGGATTTATACTTTCAAAATCCAGTGGTACCAGTTTCAATCTTTCCGTCTCTATTGGAACAATATTCGGCATCTTCACACCATGAATTTTTTTTGGCTTAAAGCCCCTTTCTGACTTCCTCCAGTATCCTCTCCATTGTCTCACCGGCCGCATGATGAATGATAATATCTGCGACGCCGTCGCAGGGTGTAGGCGTATTGTTGATGATTAACAGTTTGGCCCCCGACTCTTTAGCGTACATCGGGATGGAGGCCGCCGGATACACAACCAAAGACGAGCCGATAACAATGATAAGATCACATCTGGTTGCGTTAAAAGTCGCTTTTTTTAACGTCATTTCAGGCAGGAGTTCCCCAAAAAAAACCACGTCTGGCTTTAAAATCCCGTGGCAACGCTCACAATCAGGGATATCCTCATTTGAACGGAATCTTTCCACTATTTTATCAAGGGGATAACGAGCGTCACAATCCAAACACCGTAACCACTTCATATTGCCATGCAGTTCATAGACCCTCTCCGGAGAGTTTCCGGCCTTCTGATGAAGATTATCAATGTTCTGTGTAATAACGCAGGTCAGCTTGCCCATTTCTTCCAGCTCGGCTATGGCACGATGCGCCCGGTTCGGTTCGGCATCAGCAATCAACCCGCCATCAAGGAGGATGTGCCACTGTTTTCTCCTCGTTTCCGGGCTCGTGAGGAACTTCTGTATAGTAAAATCTTCCGGATCGAATTTAGTCCATATGCCACCCGGACTGCGAAAATCAGGGATGCCGGATTCGGTGCTGATTCCGGCCCCTGTAAATACTACCACATTCCTGGCATGTAAGATCATATCTGCTGCCGCAATAATTTTTCCATCTAATTGCTCAACGCCCATGAATGCTCCTCAATTTTATTAATATATTTAGAAGTCTTTGAA
The DNA here is from genome assembly GCA_026388545.1 of Deltaproteobacteria bacterium. Lineage (NCBI taxonomy): Bacteria > Pseudomonadati > Myxococcota > Myxococcia > Deltaproteobacteria bacterium. The sequence continues at coordinate 10,334 of JAPLJS010000090.1, read as the reverse complement.
ATAGTTCCGCTTTGTCATTTCGACCCCTTCGTATTTACTCAGGGTAAACTCCGGGAGAAATCATATAAGCGATTGATATAGTGTGCCCTTTTTATGTCTCACCGAGGTTTCGTTTTGTCTCATCAGTTCGTATGTTCATAGAAACGATATCAGGTGTAAATTTTCAAAGTTCATACCGATGCTTCTCATACACCATCCTCTTAAAAAAAACAAAACGAAAAGGAGATATTGACACATCAGTATATATCTTCTAGAATCACTTTCCAAAAAATATGTGAGTAACCAGAAGGAGGAAATAGTATGTTTTCAGGAAAATGGTCAAAAATAGGAGTAACCATTTTTACATTTTTGTTTTTTTTCATATGGGCAACGGAAATGGATGTATTCGCCAGGGCAGGAGGCGGCATGTCTTCAGGCAGCCGCGGTTCCCGGTCATACAGTTCCCCAAGCAAATCCTACTCTTCGCCATCTCCAACTACCCCATCTCAGCCGATGACGCCATCGACGCCGCAGCAGCAACCCAGCATGTGGAGAGGTCTTGCCATGGGGGTAGCAGGCGGCTTTCTCGGCAGCATGCTTTTCAGTGGTATCAGCCATGGCATGGGCACGGGCGGTTTCGGTGGGAGTGGTTTCGGGCTTGTAGAAATGCTCCTTCTTGGCGGTCTTCTCTATGGTATTTACTGGTTTATCAAAAGGCGGAAACAGGCTGAATCCCCTGCCGGTGCTTATTACAAAACAGGCACTGCTCCATCCATGGGACAGCAGACATCATATTCACCTGCTGCCCAAGATCAGGGGCCTGCTGAAAATGACGTCGCAACAGGCATCGGCCATATTCGACAATTAGACCCCTCCTTCGATGAAACCAGGTTCTCAGAACTCTGCATGGACAATTTCTTCAAGATTCAGGGTGCGTGGATCAACCGTGATGTGACCGGCATAAAAAATATTCTCACGGATGAAATGTTCGGCATTTTACAAAGGGATGCAGACAAGCTGAAGGCGGAAAAGAAGATCAACAAACTCGATAACATTGCGGTAAGGTCTGTGGATACCACCGAGGCATGGCAGGAAGGAGGCATGGACTTCATTACCGTTAGATTCCTGGCCAGCCTTCTGGACTATACGGTAAGCGAAAGCGGCGAATTATTATCGGGAAGCAAAACAGAACCCGTGAAATTCGAGGAATACTGGACTTTCACCAGGCCCGCGGGAAGCAATAAGTGGCAGCTATCTGCCATCAATCAGGCCAATTAGGGTTCATCCTGCACATGTCGGGCGAGACGTCTAACATCCTTAACCGGTTGGCAAGCGTTCCGCCCGACTGTAACCTTTATTGGATCAAGCTTCTGCCTTGAAACATCGAGAAAAGCCGCATCGTACATAACGGAACCTGTATCTCAATAGAACACAAACAAAGGATATCCTATGTCTTCTTATCGAGTCGCAATCATACCGGGAGATGGGGTTGGAAATGAGGTGGCATCGGAAGCTGCCAAGATTCTCAAAATCGCTGCGGATAAGCACGGATTCAAAGTCGAGACGGAAAGTTTTTATTGGGGATGCGATTATTATTTAAAGAACGGGCTCATGATGCCCGACAATGCCCTGGAGACACTGAAAGAATTTGATGCCATTTTTTTAGGGTGTATCGGGGATGCCAATAAAGTCCCTGACCATATATCCCTGACAATGCTCCTTACAATCCGCAAGGGGTTTGATCAATACATAAATCTGCGGCCGATCAAACTCTATCCCGGAGTTGAATCGCCGGTGAAAACTGCAACGCCTGAAACTGTGGACATGGTTGTAGTCCGCGAAAATACCGAAGGAGAATATTCAGCGGCAGGGGGGTTTTTTAAACTGGGAAGCCCTGATGCCTTTGCCATACAGACCGGTATCTTTACCCAGAAAGGGTGTGAAAGGGCGATTCGCTATGCTTTTGAGCTTGCCAGAAAGCGGAAAAAGTTTGGCAACAAAGCCCCTGTCGGGATGGTCACTAACTGTACCAAATCCAATGCGCTCAACTATTCCATGGTTTTTTGGGACTCAGTCTTTAACAAGGTGGCAAAAGAATACCCGGATATAAAGACCGATATGGCTCTGGTAGATGCCCTGACCATGTGGTTTGTAAAAAATCCCGACCATTTCGACGTAATCGTGGCCTCCAATCTCTTCGGAGACATCATCACGGATCTCGGCGCCATGCTTCAAGGCGGTATGGGGTTTGCCGCCGGCGGGAACATCAATCCGGAAAAAATCTACCCTTCAATGTTCGAACCAATTCATGGCTCAGCCCCGAAGTATGCCGGAAAAGCAATTGTCAATCCTGTTGCATCGATTGAATCGGTACGGATGATGCTGGATCATCTGGGGGAAGAACAGGCCGCTTTAGATATACAGAAGGCGGTAGTGAAAACCCTGAGCATGGGGAAGGTTAAGACTCCTGATATGGGGGGGACAAATAAAACCCATGAAGTCGGTGATGCAATCGCAAAGGCTCTTCTTAATCAATAAGTTGCACGGAACATTTCTCATCTTCATATAATCCTTAATCTTCTTAAAAAAGAGGATCAAATCAGGGGAATCCATTACCTGAGTCTTGGATCCAGGGAATCCCGTATTCCTTCACCGAGCAGGTTATACCCAAGCACGGTAATCAGAATGGCTAAACCGGGATAGAGGGAGAGCCACCAGGCGATATCAATGTTGTCCTTGCCGGCCGTGAGGATATTTCCCCAGCTTGGTGTCGGCGGCTGAACACCGATACCCAAAAAACTAAGCGCCGACTCAGTGAGAATAGCCCCGGCAACACCCAGTGTTGCCGCAACAACTACGGAAGCCATCGCATTGGGCAGAATATGAATGAAGATAATCCTCGAATCGCTGGCGCCAATTGCCCTGGCCGCAAGTACGAAATCTCTCTCTTTCAATGATATAAAATCCGCCCGTACAAGCCGTGTAATTCCCATCCATCCGGTCAAGCCGATGATAATCATGATGTTCCAGATAGATGGTTCAAGCAATGCAATCACCGCCAGAATGAGAAAAAACGTTGGGAAACAGAGCATTATATCCACGAATCTCATCGTTACGGCGTCTATCCACCTTCCATAATACCCTGCTACAGCGCCCAGGACTGCCCCGATCAGGATGGCGATACCCGTCGCCACAAATCCCACCTTGAGCGATATCCTGGCCCCCCAGATCATCCGTGAGAGAACATCCCGGCCCAGTTGATCCGTCCCGCACAGGTGGCTGGCTGACGGCGCTGAAAGTACCATCTTGAGATTAATCTCATTGGGATCGTAGGGAGCAATCCACGGTGCAAGAAGGGAAACAACAAGGAGCATGACAACGACACAGCTTCCGGCTAATGCGATTGTATTTTTCGAAAATCTTTTCCAGAAATCGGTTCTCACACTTTACACCTTTATGAAACCCTGATCCTCGGATCGGCCAGAGCATAGGAAACATCGGCAATCAGGTTCCCCAGCAGGGTCAATATAGCCCCGATGAAGAGAATTCCCATCACGACCGGGTAATCCCTGGCCATAACAGACATGTAAAAAAGCTGCCCCATGCCCGGTATGGCAAAAATTGTCTCGAAGATGACACTCCCTCCTATAAGACCGGGCACCGATAATCCAAGGATGGTTATAACAGGAAGCAGTGCATTTCTGAGGGCATGTTTGTAAATGACTACTCGCTCACTTAAACCCTTTGCCCTGGCCGTCATAATATAATCCTGCCTGATCACCTCCAGCATATTCGCCCTCATATAACGGGAAAGGCCTGCGAGTCCGCCGAAAGCCGAGAGCGTAACCGGCAGGATAAGGTGCTTTACCAAATCCAGAAAAACCATCCCGGGCGGGAGGTATTCGTAATTCAGAGACCGGATGCCCGAAATGGGCAGCCAGCTTAGATTCACTCCAAAGAGGATCATTAAAAGCAGAGCGAGCCAGAAGGTCGGTATGGCAAATCCGATAAAAACGAAGACTCCGGCCACTTTATCGAACAGGGAATCCTGATAGACGGCAGAGAGGACGCCTATGGGAATAGCAATAACCAGAATAAGGATCATGGAGAGTATATTGAGAAGGATGGTAATGGGAAGCCTCTCGAGGATCTTGTCCGCGACAGGTCTGCGGTCCTGGGAAAATGATTTTCCCAGATTCAGTACAGCAATTTTTCCGACCCAGAGTAAATACTGTTGGTAAAGGGGTTTATCAAGATCGTACATTGCATTCAAGCGTTCCCTGTAATCTGCAGATGCACGGGGGTTCATCTGCGTTTCAAGATCTGTGGGAGAGCCGGGAGCAAGATGCATTACCACAAAGCAGACAATGGTTATGCCGATCAGAAGGGGAACCATGAATATCAATCTCTTGACAATGTATCTCAGCAAACGATGCCCCCTTCTTGATCCCTGACCCCTTGAACCTTGAACCTTGCCCCTTGAACCTTTTTCTAAAACAGCTTCATGGCCTTAATATTTTCCAACATCTTCCATAGATTCTTTTCCGTATGGGACTCGACAGTCATAATAGGCTTAAGCCCCTTTTCACGGATCATACTAAAAAAATCCTGGAAGGGGAAGTTCCCCGCTCCTACCGGGAGATGTTCATCGAGGAGTCCGTTGTTATCGTGTATATGAATCTGACCGAGGCGGGTCCACAAGCCACCCATCCATTCTTCCAACGGTGTGGTCGAGAATACATTAAAATGACCGGTATCGAAGCAAAAACTGACATGCGGTGAGGAAAGCTCATTCAGGAGAAGTCCCAGATTTTGACAGTCGCTTTCATAAACATTTTCAAGAGCAATGATCGTATTCATCTCAATGGCCCGCGTTAAAAATATCTTCCATGTTTCAACGCTGTTTTCCAGCCACATCTGCTCACTTGACACATAGTATCTCTTGTCGAATGAGGGATGGCATACTACAGAAAGCGGTCGAAAATGCGGAACAAGATCAAATACCTGATTCAGACGGTCTATGGTGATCTGCCGTATCTTCGGATCGAGCGCTCCGGGCCTCAAATCCATGAACGGTGCGTGGAAAGTAATTGTTAATCCCGCATCCAAAAGACTATCGGCAACCCTGATGTAGTCCTCTTTCCTGAAACGATCAAGGGTAACATGATTGAAGCTGATCTCAGGATTTATCCTCTCCTTTATAACCATCGGAAGAAATCGATCATGAAGAAAATGAAACGGCGTATGAACCTGAATAACTTTTAATATATCATGCATGTCGGATTCCATTATAGATATAATGATTGAAAATGATTCTCCATTTATCATAGGGGGTACTTTTTAACAACCGCAATTTAGACACCTGCCCTTGGTTGACAATAACAATTTTATTTCAGGTTCATCCGGTTCATGCGTACTTCCTGTTATGTCGTAAGCAACGCGGAAGACTGGATATCCAAGCTTTCAAATCTTCAGTAGCAAACATCATCTCAGTTTATTGAATTGCGTTCGAAAGGTAGTAAAAAAATCATCGTACCAGAAGTGTATCAGGGTGATTACGGCGAAATTCGTATGCTTGGATAAAAACCCAATAATCGCTTGATAATCAAGAGTTAATCATGTAGATTGGTGACATGGATCGGGAAGATATCGTAAAATACTGGATCGAGTCGTCGGATTCTGACTTCCAGGTTATGGAAAGCCTCTTTGAAAATGAACATTACGTCTGGGCCTTATTCTTGGGGCACCTGGTGGTCGAAAAATTACTGAAGGCATACCATGTAAGAAACGTTGATGCCGATTATCCCAGAACCCATAATTTACTTGAAATTGCCCACAAGGCGTCGCTTGAACTATCCGTTGAGCAAAAGATAGTCATGTCGGAGCTGAGCACGTTTAATCTCAGGGCAAGATACCCTGATTATAAGAATCGATTTCAAAAGAAAGCCAATCGCCAATATACAGAGTTGCAACTTAACAAAATACGAGAAATCAGAAAATGGTTACAGGAAAAGATAAACAGTTAATTTACGAAAAGATCAGGGAATACGTCAAGACGCTTGAAAAGAACAAGGTGCCGGTCTGGCGCTTATATCTGTACGGCTCCTATTCGAAAAATACATTTCATCCCGACAGCGATATTGACTTGGCCGTATTCTGGGACCGGGACGATATTGACGGACTGGACGAGGACGTCCTCTTAAGAATGTTGAGCTGGGATATCGACCTACGGATTGAACCCCATTCTTTTGCCCGTACTGACTTTGACGAAACGGATCCGTTTGTCAGTGAAATCATCGCAACCGGGGAGCGTATCCTGTAACACAGCATTATTCTAAATTATCTGACGGGGGGATTACGTTGTATCTAATAAGTCCGGCAATGACTTGAGTTTTTGTTTCAATTGCCTCTCCGAGGGCAGTGCGAGTTTGTATTTGGATGCAAACACCTTGTTGCTCAGTCCACCCAGCACGTATCTGGCGAATATGTCATCCTTTCTGGCGCAAAGAATAAGCCCAATAGGATCGTTTTCATCTGCCATCGTTTCGTTTTCTTTGAAGTAGTTCAAATAGAAATTCATCTGACCTGCATCGGCATGGTCGAATTCTCCTGTCTTCAGATCGATCAGGACAAAACACTTAAGGAACCGGTTATAAAAGACCAGGTCAATGTGGTAATGGCGGTTGGCGATGGTAATCCTCTTCTGGCGGGCGACAAAGGAAAAACCCTTCCCCAGTTCCAAAAGAAAATCCTGGAGTTTATCAATAAGAGCCTGTTCCAACTGGCTTTCCGTATAGGCGGATTCTTCTCTGAGATTTAGGAATTCCAATACATAGGGGTCTTTGATTGCGTCTTCCGGCGTCTCAATGATCTGTCCTTTTTTCGCCAGCTTCATAACGGCCGTGGTATTCCTGCTCAGGGCGAGCCTTTCAAACAGCATGGAGTTGATTTGTCTCTTTAGCTCTCTGACAGACCAGTTGTTTTGAGCAGCTTCATTTTCGTAGAAGGAGCGGGCAAGGGTATCTTCGACCTTCAGCAACTCACAGTAATGCGACCAGGGCAGGTTAGGAATAAATGGTTCGGACAGGCTTTCTCTCTTACCAGATTCGGCAGACAGTGTCTGCCGAATTGAGAACGCCGTGTAAAATGATCTCATATTTCTTAAATTTCTTTCTGAGAATCCCCTTCCGAATCTATTTGTCATATCTCGTGATAAGTTTAAAATGAGTTCTTCTCCATACTCTGCTCGTATCTTTCCGTGCTGCTCGAACTCGACGATTTCCCTCCCGATCTCGAAATAGGCCATCACCTGTGTTACGTTAATTGCTCTGATAGCCGTCATTCTTGCTTTGGAGAAAATTCCGGTAATTTTCTCAAGGAGATTGCCGTAGTTTGGGCCGATTACATCAGTTTTTTTCATTGGTTGTCCTTGCTTCAACTTGAAAGGTTGAACCCTGTGGCATAGACGGAGTACCCACGAACCTCGCGCTTTGTCGGCGTACCGAAGACATAGTCAATGGGCAGGGCTTCTCCCCGGTATTCAAGCCAGAGCGATTCCCCCTTCACGAGTTTGCCCTTGCAGATGATCTGGACCTCGATCAGACTGCGTATCCTGTCCACTGGACCGAGGCGGGTCCACAAGCCACCCATCCATTCTTCCAACGGTGTGGTCGAGAATACATTAAAATGACCGGTATCGAAGCAAAAAATGACATGCGGTGAGGAAAACTCATTCAGGAGAAGGCCCAGATTTTGACAGTCGCTTTCATAAACATTTTCAAAAGCAATGATCGTATTCATCTCAATGGCCCGCGTTAAAAATATCTTCCATGTTTCAACGCTGTTTTCCAGCCACAACTGCTCACTTGACACATAGTATCTCTTGTCGAATGAGGGATGGCATACTACAGAAAGTGGTCGAAAATGCGGAACAAGATCAAATACCTGATTCAGACGGTCTATGGTGATCTGCCGTATCTTCGGATCGAGCGCTCCGGGCCTCAAATCCATAAACGGCGCGTGGAAAGTAATTGTTAATCCCGCATCCAAAAGACTATCGGCAACCCTGATGTAGTCCTCTTTCCTGAAACGATCGAGGGTAACATGATTGAAGCTGATCTCAGGATTTATCCTCTCTTTTATAACCATCGGAAGAAATCGATCATGAAGAAAATGAAACGGCGTATGAACCTGAATAAGTTTTAATATATCATGCATGTCGGATTCCATTTTAGATATAATGATTTAAAGTGATGCTCCATTTATCATGCGGGCTCCTTTTTAACAACCGCAATTTAGACACCTGCCCTTGGTCGACAATAACACTTTTATTTCAGGTTCATCCGGTTCATGCGTACTTCAGTCGTTAGATCTACCTTTATCCAGTCATGCAAGACTTCAAATGTTCAGGGCGGCTGATCGGGACAGATCACTGAATGCGGTTTGAAATGTGCAGGGCTGAACCGTGTATTTTCCCGCTCAAGGGGAAAATGTATGCCTTCCTGCTATCAGCAAAACGTCGCCCTTGAAGAAAATTCTTGATTTCGAATAAGCGTCAATCCGAAGTTGTTCAACGGAAGAATATGAAAATATTCAACGTATTGAAAACGATTTTGGATTGACGTATGAAGAACGGAGCCGCTGCGGCAGGGACAAAATATAGCTATGGGGTTTCAATGTATCTATGGGGTTTCAACCGGGGTATGCCCCATAAAAATCCTGTGCTGTCAGAATAATAAAACATGCGCTATTATAAACCATTATTTGTCACTAATGCAAGGCTCCAAATCTACCGCGCAGCGGTTTAGTTCTACATTCCTTAATCATTGATTTTATTTCCTCGAAAATTATGATATGCATACCCGACTCTTTGAGGTGCCTGATATGAAATTATCCATTCCACTGAAAGACATTATGATCGCACCCGGCAAGCGATTCGATCCCGCTGAATATACCGAACAGGACGTGATTACCCGCATCAAGAAGCTTTATGGCGTGATTGCGGAAGTAATGGATATCGTAGTCGAAGGCGGAATGGCACACATTGAATTCCGGGATGCCACACCGGAGAAATTTGCTGAGGCCATGAAGAAGCTGGCGAAGGGGGTTGACGAGGCCGGGAAAGGCAGACTCCCGGAGGCACTGAAGCTCTTTCAGGAGGTCCTGGCAGTCATTCCCGAAAACGTGGCCGCCCGCCGCAACATGGCCAAGGTTTACTTGGAGCAAGGCAAGCTGGAGAAAGCGAAACAACACCTACAAGAATGTTTGCAGATCGATCCGACGGATGCCTGGAGCTACGTAATGCTGGGTAACATATACGTGAATAACGAAAGCAACCTGGACGTAGCCGCTTTCTATTACGAGAAATGTCTGGAGCACCATCCCAAAGATGCCATAGTCTTGACCAACTATGCTGGCTTGATGACGCAAAAGGGAGAATTTCAGAAGGCGGGCGAGGATGATGCCAGTAAAAGCGTTCTGGAAACGATGTTTGTCCGGATTCCGCAACAGACATTACCAAGAGAATATACGGGAATATATGCTCAAGCCAAGAACCTCTACAGTGAGTTGAACAAAGAGAAGAAACATTGAGCTATGTGTGGGCGCTTTGTTCTGTTAACTGACCTATCGGGAATAACTGAATCCTTAGTGGTCGATAATCTGAGGTTCAAATACAAGTGTTGATACGGTATCGCCGGTGCATTTTATTGAATATCGAATGGAATGCGCAAATGCTTGACAGCATATTTTCTGTTCAGGTAGAATCCGACTGTTGACTGAAACAGAGCATCCGGTAATTTTGGCGGGTGTGCTTTCTTTCAAGTGGTATTCAACATTGACTGAAGTCCGCAATTGACATAGCTAATTGAAAGGTATAAACGTTATTTCATAATTCTCACGCATCACAAGCTGTTCGTGATTCCAACCATTATTTTATAACCCAGTAAAAGGGGGTTATACGGAAACCATATATACAGTAGTTGGGCGGTACTTTGAAAATGATTGAGAATATCGTTTAGCCATGTATAAGTAGATTGAAAGAAGATTTTCTGAAATGATGTGCATAAAATGGAAATAACTACAGACATATATATTGGGGACAGCAAAGAGAAATTAAAACTGATTCCTGACAACTCGGTTGACCTTGTTGTGACATCACCGCCTTACGCTGATCAGAGAAAAAATACATACGGTGGTATCAGCCATGACAAGTACGTGGAGTGGTTTTTGCCTATTTCCGACCAGCTATTACGTGTCCTCAAACCAACAGGAACTTTTGTCTTAAACATCAAGGAAAAAGTAGTTGAAGGGGAGCGCAGTACCTATGTAATGGAGCTTATTTTAGAAATGCGTAA